>DAHWQF010000427.1 GCA_027334785.1 Acidimicrobiaceae bacterium | reverse complement strand
AGACCCTGGCCGGCAACGCCCGCCGCAAGGCGGCTGCCCTCATGGAGGCGACCGGCCTGCCTAGCATCGCCGAGGACACGGGGATCGAGGTGGGGGCGCTCGGGGGGGCACCCGGGGTGCGTTCGGCCCGATACGCCGGCGAGCCTGCCGACGACGAGGCCAACGTCGAGCGCCTCCTGGCCGAGCTGCGGGCCAGAGGCCTGCTCACCCCGGCCGAACGACGCGCCCGTTTCGTGACGGTCGCCGTGGCCTTGTGGCCCGGCGGTGGGGAACGTATGGCCGAGGGCGTAGTGGAGGGCTGGGTTGCCCCCGAGCGGAGGGGCAGCGGGGGCTTTGGCTACGACCCGGTCTTTGTGCCCGACGAAGGTGACGGGCGGACATTCGGGGAGATCGAGCAAGCCACCCCGGGGGCCAAGCACCGCATGTCCCATAGAGGCAGGGCGTTCAGGGCGCTCGCTCGTTCCCTGGAGGACGGGGCGCGCCCCACCCGGCCCTAGTGGCCCGCCCGCCGGGGCGGCCCACCCGCTGTATCGGCCCACCCGCCCGACAGTGGCCTTGGGGCCCTCGCCGGCCCCACCTGCCGGGGGGCTCCCTGCCGGGCGCCAGCACCGGCTGGGGCGGCCATCTTGGGGCTGGCGCGACAATGGAACGATGAGCACGGCCGACGCCTCGCCGGCCCCGCGGCGCCGTCGGCACTGGCTACCCCGGACGGTGCGCCACCTGGCGGAGCTGCTCGTCACCTTTTTCGTCATCGAGTACGTCCTCGTGCCCCAGATCGGTGGCACCCACGAGGCGCTCCACCTCCTCGGCTCGGTGAACCCCTTCCTGCCCCTGGCCGGCCTGGCGCTCGAGGCCCTGGCGCTCGTGGCCTATTTCCAGCTCACCAGGTCGCTGGTCCCCAAGGGTTCCGACCCCGGCTTTGCCTCCATCTCGCGGATCCAGCTTTCCATGCTGGCTCTCGGCCATTGCGTGCCCGGCGGCAACGCCGTTGCCTACTCGCTCGGCTACCGCCTCTTGATGAAGGCTGGCGTGGGTGGGGCGGACACGGGCTTCACGCTGTCCACTCTCGGCCTCGGCTCGGCGGTGGTGCTCAACCTGATCTTCATGGCGGCGTTGATCGCGTCGCTGCCTATTTACGGGTTCCACGTGGTGTACCTGTTCGTGGCGCTCGCCGGCTTGGTCATGATGGGCACCCTCGTCGCTCTTGTGGTCTTGATGACCAAGGGCGATGAGCACGCCATCCGGCTGCTACGGGCGCTCGGCCGGCGGCTCCCGTACCTGCACCCCGAGACGCTGCCCAAGCTCTTCTCCCAGCTCATCAGCCGGGTGCGCGAGCTCTCACGCGACCGGCGGCGCATGTGGGTGGCGGTCGGGTACGCCGTGGCCAACTGGTTGGCCGACGCCGGGGCCCTCTTTGTCTTCGTAGGGGCGTTCGGCCATTGGGTCAACCCGGTCGGCCTGCTTGTGGCCTACGGGGTCGGCAATATCGCGGCCGCCTTGCCCATCACCCCGGGCGGGCTCGGCGTGGTGGAGGCCAGCGTGTCCAGCGTCCTCGTAGCCCTGGGCACCCCGAGGGGCATAGCCATCTGGGGCGTGGTCGGCTGGCGCCTGGTCAACTTCTGGTTGCCGATCCCGGTCGGCGGGTTGGCCTACCTATCGATGCTCGTGCACCCGCCGGCCGATTCGCAGGCGGGCCTGGCGGCGCGTCGGGCGGTGTGGCGAGAGCGCTGGCGGTGGGTGGTCGAGCTCTTCGCACCGGGCAAGACCACTGAAGTGCTGGAAGAGCTCGAAGAAGAGATGGAGAAGGACTTGGAAAAGGAGGTCGGGTCCTCCAGATGACGCCGGAGGGCCGGGACCGGCAGCCACCGCCGAGGTGGGCCCGCCGGCCGAGGGCCGGCCTGCAGCCACCGCCAAGGTAGGCCCGCCGGTCGAGGTGGCTACACCAGCCGAGGCCGGTGAACGCCACAGGGGAGGGTGCACCACGACCGCCCATACGTAGCAGGCAGCGGAGGTCCCCTGCTAGGCTCCCCGCAGGCCGCCGGCGGGCGCAGGAAAAAAGTGGCCTCGGTCGGCAGAGGCGCACAGGAGCAGGAGCGATGGGGTTCGAACTAGACGTCGTGGTCGTGGGTGGCTGCGGGCACGTGGGCTTGCCGCTGGCGCTCGCCTTCGCCGAGCGGGGCCTTTCCACCGGCATCTACGACATCAACCCCCGGGCCGTGGCCGTGGTCGGGGCGGGCGACATGCCCTTCGACGAACCGGGTGCCGCCGAAGTCCTCGGCCGCGCCCTTGCCGCCGGCCGGCTCGAGGCCACGACGGACCCCGCCATCGTCTCGCGCGCCGAGCACGTCGTCGTGGTGGTCGGGACGCCTGTCGACGAACACCTGAACCCCGATCCTCAGGCTGTGCCCTCTGCGGTGGAAGCGTTGGCCCCCCACCTTCGGTCGGGCCAGCTGTTGGTGCTGCGGAGCACGGTGTTCCCGGGCGTGACGGCGCTCGTCGAGCGGCGGGTGGCTGAGCTCGGCGCCGACGTCGAGGTCGCCTTCTGCCCCGAGCGCATTGCCGAGGGCAAGGCCTTCCCCGAGCTTTTCGAGCTGCCCCAGATCGTGTCTGCTCGTACCCCCGAGGCGACAGGGCGAGCCCGCAAGCTCTTCCAGGCCCTCACCGGAGAAATAGTCGAGATGGCCCCGGAGGAGGCCGAGCTCGCCAAGCTCTTCACCAACACCTATCGCTACTTGAAGTTCGCCCTCGCCAACCAGCTCTACATGATGGCCAACGACTTCGGCCTCGATTACGAACGCATCCGCGCCGGCCTCACCCACCACTACCCCCGGGCCGCCGACCTCCCGGCCGCAGGCTTCGCCGCCGGGCCCTGCCTGCTGAAAGACACCATGCAGCTGGCCGCGTTCAACAACAACAACTTCGTGCTCGGCCACGCCGCGATGATGGTCAACGAGGGCCTCCCGCTCTACGTGGTGGACCGCCTGGCGCACCGATACGAGCTTTCGGCCATGACGGTCGGCATCTTGGGGATGGCCTTCAAGGGCGAGAGCGACGACACCCGTAGCTCCCTCGCCTACAAGTTGAAGCGGATCCTGCGCTTCAGGGCCGCCGGCGTAGTCTGCGCCGACCCGTACGTGCGCAGTGACCCCAACCTTGTCTCAGAGGAAGAGGTGCTTTCACGGGCGGATCTCCTGGTGATCGGCGCTCCTCACCGGCGCTACGCCGCCTTGGAGGTCCAAAAACCGGTGATCGACATCTGGGGCGTGCGCGGCGAGGGGGTCCGTGTATGAAGCCACGGGTCTCGGTCGTCGTGACGGCCCGCGATGAGGGAGAAGCCATCACGCCGGCGCTCTCGCGGATCACAGAGGCCGTCAAACTGCCTTACGAGGTCCTCGTGGTCTGCGACTCGCCCGATGACACGACCGTCCCCTGGGTCGAGAAGTACGCCCGCGAGGACGAGAGGGTGCGCCTTGTCATCAACACCGGTGGCCCCGGCCCCGCCCGGGCCATCCGGGCTGGCTTTGACGCAGCGGAGGCGGACGTCGTGGTCGTGACCATGGCAGACGGTTGCGACGACCCCCAGCAGATAGACCAGTTGACCCGTCTCGTGGA
>DAHWQF010000426.1 GCA_027334785.1 Acidimicrobiaceae bacterium | reverse complement strand
AACCATTCCGGCGACCACGACTCCGGCTATCACGCTGGCACCGAGGACTGCCCCACCAGCGCTGGTCAAACCGGCCTCGGCAACCTCGACAACGCCGGCGACGACTGCCTCGACCGCTTCCCCGGCGACCTCGGCGCCGACCACGACAACTCTGCCGGCTACGAGCGCGAACGGCGCTACCCCAGGTGCGCAAATCGCCTTGGCCTTCGCACTCTCCCAGATCGGCAAGCCCTATCAATGGGGCGGCGCGGGCCCCGACAGCTACGACTGCTCTGGGCTCGTGATGGTCGCCTGGGGCAAGGCCGGCGTGTCGTTCCCCCACTCGGCACAGGACCAGTACGATCTCACCCAGCGAGTCGGCGTCGCGAACCTGGTCCCGGGTGACCTAGTGTTCTTCGGGACGCCAAAGGACGTCTACCACGTGGGCATCTACGTAGGCCACGGCGATATGGTCGATGCCCCCGAGACCGGCCAGGACGTCCACATCCAGAGCATCTACGAACTCAATCTCCTCGGGGGCGGCAGGGTCCACTGACCTCGCTGGCACGGAGCGAGCCTCAAAAAGCCACAAGCGGGTGTCCGCTCGCTAAACAAGGGTCAGGTGCTCCAGGGTGGCCACCAGTATGAGCCGTCGCCACTCAGAGTGACGGAAAGCCACCACCCGTGCCACCCAAGGTGTGTTAGCCGTCTGTCAGCAGGTCCGGCTCTAGGAGGGCGAGAGCTCCAACTGGCGCGCGCCCACGGCCTTGGTCGCTTCCGTGTGAGCGAGGATGAAGATCCCTGCTACCACGGCCGAAAACGAAACCACCTCGGCGCCGCTCGCAATGAGACCAGCTCGGAGCGACTCCCCAAATACAACCGCACCCACCACAACGCTCACGACGGGGTCCGTGGCCAACAAAGTGGGTAGTGAGGCGTCGAGAGGGCCGGCCTGGAACGCACTTTGAGAAAGCACCATGCCAGCTGCCCCGGCGGCCAGCAACGCATATGGCTGCCAGCTGGACAACAACGACCCGACCCCCAACGAGAGCAGGTGAGCACTGTCCTTCGTCAGGGCAGCCGACGTCCCGAAGACCACCCCCCCGGCTGTGCCAAAAGCCATCGCCCTCCAACGGGGGCTGCATTCACGACCCAAGACCACCAGCGTGCCGGCCACCAAGGCAGTAACGAAAAGAAGGGCAGCCCAAGCGCTGCCAGGCACAGTCGGGTGGCCGGCTGTGGGGTGGCTGACAAATAGGAACACACCGAGACCAGCGGTCGTGAGCAAGGCCCCGCTCCAGTCCCAGCTGCGCATCCGGTACGGGACCAGCCTGGCCTTAATGGGCAGGGCGAACAGCAGGCTCACTACCAAGAGCGGTTGCACGAGCACCAGGGAGCCCCTGGACAAAGCCACCCACTGGCAGCCATAACCCGCCGCGTCGAAACACAAGCCAATCAACCATCGAGGCCTAGTGGCGAGCCGGGCGACCAGGCTAAGTCTGAGCGATTTGTTGCGTGGCTGGCACTCTGCTTCCCGCTGCTGGAACACTGAGGCCAACGCGAAGAGGAGCGCGGCAAACAGAGCAGCAGCGATCGCCACCGCGACACGCTACCAGCTCTGCCTGTCCCCCACCACCTTTGCCAGCTCTTCCGTGCCTACGGGGCCTTGCCGCACCTACCCGACAACGGCTGTCCCAACAACTGGGACTCAGCTACCGGGACGGCCTCGGCTGGCCCCTAAACTGACGACCGGTGCCACGACAGGCAACCTTCGCCCGGTTGCGACCGAGACTCGCGCTGGGGCCAGTAGGCGTTGTCGGGGCAGCAACTAGCCGAAGGTTCCTGGAGGCCGTACTCGCGACCTCAAACTCGGGCGCGTGGTGAAATCGGTAGACACAGCGGGCTTAAACCCTGCCGCCTAAGAGCATGAGGGTTCGATCCCCTCCGCGCCCACATCATCCATATCACCGCCCTGCGTCTCGCCTGCGGGACGGGCACATCGTCCACATCTCGGTCGACTGGCCTAAAAGTTGCTGGCCAGAGCCCTGGGTGCCAAGACCATCCCATCGGGACCGAGGGCTTCCGCCTCTGTAGGCGGCCCGCTAGCGACGACTGGCGCTTAGCTAAACCGTTCTAAAACTGGTAAGGCCAGGCCATGGCGGCAGTGTTTCGTACAGCCCGGGGCAGGGTAAGGCGAAAGGACTGGCACACCTAACCTGACTCAAGGAGGACATAACGTGTTACTGATAGTACTGGCCTTGTTGTTGGCGTTCTTGTTCGTTGGCCTCGGCTTCGCCGTGCACTTGTTGTGGATAGCGGCCGTCGTGTTCTTCATCGCCTGGATAGCTGGGTTCGCGTTCAGGCGTGGGTCGGGACGCTGGTACTGGTGGTGACGAGGCCCGCTGATGCCCGGGCCCGACTTCACTAGGGCCGGTTACTGCTAGCCCTTCACTCGGGCCCGGGTGCTGCTGCCGGCGCCAAGACGCTGGCGCCCAGCCCTCTCACGGTCGTCTCTAAAAAGGGGATAAACCATGCTCACTGCGCAACCTTGGCCGCACAGGCTCCTCCAACGCAACGTGGCACCTTGGCTCGTCGGGATAGCCGAGACGCGGGCAGTGAGGCTGTGGGCGGTGGGGAGCCCCGAAGACCTGGTCCGGATCGGGCGGGCCATGGCCACGCGCCCACATCGGCCCGGTGCAGCCTCGTGGCGGCCGTTGCGGGTGGAAGCCTTCACCACTACCGCAGCCCTAAGGAAAGACGTCGCCGCCCAGCTGGCCGCCATGGCGCGCCGGGGGCCACGGCCGCTGAGGGTGGACCTTCGGCCCTCGTCCCCTAAAGGCCCGGTGGACCTCGTGTCGCTCAGCCGAGCCCCCGGGCACGGAGTATCTTGTGCCGAGGCCTGTGGCGCGGTGCGCCCAGGCGGGCGCCTTTTATGCCACCAACCTCTCGCGGAGCCGGCCGGGCTCTGGCCGCTCGACGAAAGTGGCCAGCTCCTCATAAAGCCTGGGCCTAAAGGCGAGATGCCGGCGCCCGAGCGGGCAGAGTACAACAACTCCCTCGTCAACTCACACCTCAGCTTGGCCCAGGCACTAGCAACGCGCTTCGGCGGCCGGGGGGAGCCGCTCGAGGAGCTCAAGCAAGTAGCGCTCACCGCGCTCACCGCGTGCGCCCGGCGCTATGACCCCGGGAGGGGCGTGCCCTTCGCCGGCTACGCCGCCCAAAGCATCCTTGGTGAACTGAAACGCCACTTCAGGGACTGCACTTGGGGTACGCACGTGGCCCGCCCGGTGCAAGAGAGGTACCTGGCGCTCAAAGAGGCCCGGGAGTCCCTCTACCAGTCCTTGAAGCGCGCCCCCAAGGTGAGCGAGGTGGCGGCCCACCTCCACGTGACCGAGGAGGAGGTCGTCGAGGCCATGGAGGCCGGCTCTTCGTACTGGCCGCTCTCGTTGGACCGGCCCCACCTGCGCAGCGGGGAGGGGGCCGACATCGAGTGCCCCGAGGACGCCATCGAGCGCGCCACCGACCTCGACAACCTGGCGGCCGCCATACCCCAGCTCTCCCCCCTCGAGCGCCTCGCCATCAGGCGTTACTTCTTCGAGGAACAGACCCAGCAGTCCATCGCCAACGAGATCGGGGTCTCCC
>DAHWQF010000425.1 GCA_027334785.1 Acidimicrobiaceae bacterium | reverse complement strand
GCCGGATGAACAGGCGCCGCGTGTTGGCGGGACGGCTGCCAGCACTGACCCCCAGGAACGAGGCCGCCAGGTACCCGCCCACCATCCACCCCACGACCAAATAAAAGGCTGATAGTCCTCGGGCGTCGCCGGCGCTCGCCGGCACAATATCTTGAGTTACGAGATATCTACCTTGGGCTTGCTCCACTCGAGACATCACGCCCTGGAGAGCGTCTGATAGTGCTCCACCTTCGGCGCTGGCTACCAGTAGGCGGTCAGAATGCCCGGTCGCGGACACGACCAGTGCGCCGGCGAGTGTTCTGTCGCGGATCGCAGAGACTGCCGCTGCATAGCTCGGTTCGGTGACGGCAGACAGCGGGTGCCCTGGCAGGCGGTTGAGGCGTGCAGCTGTCACGGCCGCTTCGGTGGGGGCGCCGGGTACGGCCACGCCTAGCTTGACGCCATGGGGTGTTGGGTTGTGAAAGGCTCCTAGGTAGCTGCCTATGAACCCCAGGCCGATCCCCAACACAGCCAGCACGAGCAGGAACGCCCTAGGTGTGATCGCATCCTTTAGCTCCGATCGGAGACTGATGCCGCGAGGGTCACGGGAACTGGGAGCCGATGGCGCTTCGACCGGCTCATGACCCTCGTCCGGATCCAGAGGGCCACTCCTGTCAACGCGGTCCCCAGTCACCGGGTCTTACCTTACCCGTGAACTCTCATTTCACCTGGTGCGCTGGCACTGGACGTACCCGCAGTGCCGCTCTGGGTGGCCAAGTGCCGCCCGAGGCAGGGGCCGGAGGGCGCTAGGTGTTCCTAGAGCAGATGAAGACGGACGCCGTCGTCGCCGGGTGGTTCGTCCATGACGACCAGGACGAGAAGCGGGCGACCGAATGGTCGCCCGCCCCTATGATCGCGTTCTCCTTCTCCGGCTCCTGGCGGATCCGCTGCGCTACCGGCGCCGGGGAGGTCTCACCCGCCGCGGTCATGGTAGCCTGCGGCTCCGCCGAGTACGAGTGCGTGCATGACGACCTCGAGGACCTCATGCTCTCGGTCTCCTTCTCCTTCGAGACCGATCTCGGTGGGTACCGCCGGGCGTCTACCGGGCCCGGGCAACGGCTCGGCGGCGGCCCGCACAACTCTTGTAGACGCTCCCAAGGCGCATGCGTACCTTAGCCTTCCCATGGCGGAGCCAGGCCGCCCGAGGACAAGGTCGTGACGACTGACCGGCTGGGTTCAACATGGCCACTGCCGAGCGCAGTCTTTCGGCTACCACCTTGACTTCTTGTCACGCTCTAAGATAGCGTTAGTCCGTGACACCAACCCAAGGCTCAAACGGCGTGCTGGGCGCAGCGGCCAGGCAACCCGCCGGCGGGGCGCCGCGAGCACCCCGTGACGGGCTGGGCGCCGCCGGTGGCGTGGGGCCCGGCAACCCCGCCGGCGCTGCGTCTCGGGCCGCGCGCAGCTCGGGGCCCTGGGCGTTGGCGACGCTGTGCGTGGCGTTCTTCATGGTGATCCTCGACACGACGATCGTGAACGTGGCCCTGCCGTCGATCGGGCGGGGGCTGGGCTCGGGGGTGACCGGCTTGCAGTGGGTGGTGGACGGCTACACGCTGGTCTTCGCCGCGCTGCTGCTGGCGGGCGGATCGGCCTGCGACCGCCTCGGCGCCAGAAGGGTCTTTCTGGTCGGGCTGGCGGCGTTCACCGCCGGGTCGGGGCTGTGCTCGCTCTCGCCGGGCATCGGGGCGCTCGTGGCGGCCCGGCTGGTGCAGGGGGTGGGGGCGGCGATGGTGCTGCCGGCCTCCCTGGCGCTGATCACCTCGGGGTTCGCCGACCCCAAGGCCAGGGCCCGGGCGATCGGGGTGTGGGCGGCGGTGGCCGGCGGCGCGACCGCGGTCGGCCCGGTGGCCGGCGGGCTGCTCGTCCAGCTGGCCGGGTGGCGTTCGATCTTCTTGGTCAACGTCCCGGTCGGGGCGATCGGCCTGCTACTCGGGGCCCGCTTCGTGGTCGAGACCGCCCGCCGCTCCCGCCGTTTCGACCTGCCGGGCCAGGCCCTGGCCGCCGGCGCCCTGGTGGCGCTCACCCTGGCCCTGGTGGAAGCGGGCTCGCTCGGTTGGGGCTCCCCCTTCGTGCTCGGTGCGGTCGCTGCGGCGGCGGTCCTCGGCACCGGTTTCTTCGCCGTCGAGTCCGGCGCCTCCGAGCCGATGCTGCCGAGGCGGCTGTTCGCCTCGGCGCGTTTCTCAGCGGCCACCCTGGTGGGACTGGTGCTCAACTTCGGCATCTACGGCCAGGTCTTCGTCCTGTCGCTTTACTTCCAAGACTCTCGCCACTACAGCGCCCTTGGCACCGGGATCGCCCTGTTGCCGTTCGCGGCGATGACGGTTGCCGGCCCGGTGGCTGTCGGGCGGCTCACCGCCAGGGTCGGCCCTCGCGCCCCGATGGTGGCTGGCCAGCTCTTCGCCGCGCTCGGCAGCGGATTGCTCGCCTTCGCCGGTCCCCACAGCGCGTACGGCTTCCTCGCCTGGGGCCTGGTGGCCCTCGGGGCCGGCATGGCGCTCACCATGCCCTCGATGACCGCCGCGGTGGTCCAGTCCGCGCCGGGAGACCTGGCCGGCGTGGCCTCCGGGGTGCTCAACACCGCTCGCCAGGTTGGCGGGGCGATCGGCGTGGCCCTGCTCGGTTCCCTCGTGGCCGGACCGGCCGCGCTCATCCCAGGCCTGCACCTCGGGCTTGGGATCGTGGCGGGCGCATTCGCTGCCGGCGCCGTGGTCGCTTCGCGCTACGTCGGGTCCGAGCGCCGGACGCGACAGCGCCGCACCAGCCTCCAACACGCGCTGGGGCGATGAGCACCCCACGGACCTCCCCAGAGCGCCGCCCGGTCCCGGCGCTCGTCGCCCTGGCCAACGCCGGCCGACCCCGCAGAGCGCCGCGCGCCCGGCACGGCCACAGCGACGATCCCTTCGCCGACCTGAAGAGCGCCCAATTGCTCCTCGACCCGCTACATCTGAGCTGCCGCGTGGAGGCAAACGACCTGCCCGTCCTTTGGGCGATGGCCAGCGAGGTCACAAGGATCGCCGACGCGCTCGTCCACGGCGAGACACCCCCAGACCCCGACGTCCTCAACGCCGCGGGAGCCGAGGCACGCGCCCGGCCGCTCCTCGACCTCACCGGCAGGACGCCGGCAGCGAGCAACCTCTGGCAGTACTCCGGCGCTCCCGCCGAGCTGGCCCACCGTGTCATCTGCGAGCTCGGCAGCTTGGACCCATCTCGGCTCAAAGAGTGCGAGAGGCCAGAATGCACCCTGGTCTTTTACGACACCACCCGGCCCGGCACCCAGCGATGGCACGCCGAAGACCCCTGTGGCTGGCACGAGCGCCAGATGAGATACCGCTCCAAAGGTGACGACCGAACGTAGGCGCAGGCGGTGGCTGCTTGCGAACCTCCGGGTTGGCACGGCGCCGGGGCCCGCTCGTCGCGCCAGGCCAAGCGCGCGGTCCGCCGAGAGGGTCGTTCCCTCCCCGGGCCGGTGCCGACGTTCGCTCGGACGGGCATGGCCGTAGGGGCCTGGAGGAAGCCCAGCAGTCCGATCCGAGCGTGGCAGCCATGACTTTGGTCATGGGGCGGTGCCGTACCTCGGTCACGTAAAAGAGG
>DAHWQF010000424.1 GCA_027334785.1 Acidimicrobiaceae bacterium | reverse complement strand
CCTGTCCGGTGGTGATCTGGGGTTGTGTGGAATGCCCGAACGCCGTCTACACCACCCGGCACCTGCCCAGCCTGCTGCGATTCGTTGACTTCATCGGCATTCAACGCGACGAACTGGAAGCCGGTGAGTGGCAGGCCCGCTACGGCGCGGCCTTCCAACGGATCACCGCCGCCATCTTGGCGAAGTTCACCGCCGAGCAGACCACCACCGCTCGTCTGATCGCTGAAGGCGACGACGGCCACCTGGCGCTGCCAGCACAGATCCTGGAGCGTATCACATGACCTACGCGGCTGACCGTCAAGACCAATACACAGCTGCTGGGCTCCCGGCTGCCATCGCGGACGACGCCTACGTCCTGCCTGCACGGATCACCGCTGGGCATCACAGCCGTGGGCCATGTTTCGGCGACGACATGTGGGATCTGCGGCCGTTCTTGCCTCGCACCGAACGTCACACCCGCGTCGATTTCACCACGCTGGCCGATCAGATCGCTGTCACCACTGTCAAGGAGTACCTGCATTCGAGGTTGCGGCGCGCCGTCCCGGTCAGCCATCTCAGCACCCAGAGCACCGCTCCCATGAAGCTCACCTCGCTGGTGGGCGAGTTCAACGCCCTCAGGTTCATCCTGGCCACCTTGGCGTCCGCAGGCGCCCCCCGATTGTCAGAGGCCACCCAGCAGCACCTCGACGCTGTCGTGGCGGGCTGCAACGACCGCCCAAGCTGGGCCAAGACGCTCGTTCGGCTGATCAAACACCTGGCCGGTCACGGCCCGTTCCTCAGCCTCGATCGGCTTCAGTTCCACCCCTGGCCGGGCCGCACCGACAGTGCTATAGCCGCAGTGACCCGCGCCCAGGAGAACAGCACCGACCGGATCCCAGAACACATCGCCGGCCCGCTGATCAAAGCCGCTGTCTTCTACGTCGAGACAGCCAGCCGTGACATCCTCACCGCCCGCGACGAGATCGCCGCGCTCCGAGCCGCCCAGGCAAACCGAGGCCGACGCTTCATGGGCCGCCGGGGAGCCAAGCAGGCCCTCGAGACGTTCATCGCCGCCCGCCGAGCCGCCGGGCGCGGCCTGCCCGCCCTGCCGGTCGACAAGCTCCACAAGTGCCCGGGCGCTACCATCTCCGACGGGGTCGTGCAGGCACCGGGCATGAAAATGATCGCCCTGCTGACGGGAACCGGCGATCTCGACCACTGGCGGGCCCTGTTCCTCCGGGTGGGCAACGAGCTGGGCTACGAACAAGGCGGCCTCGACACCGTGATGTCACCCTGGCCCGACACCGGTGCCGCCTGGAGGGCAGGACTGGGCATGACGGAGCTGCGAGAGGAGATCTTCTACCTGCGCACCGCCTGCTGGATCGTCATCGCGTACCTCTCAGGCATGCGAGACGGCGAGATCCGACAGCTCAGCCGAGACTGCGCCTTCAGCGAACCTGGCGATGACGGGCCTTCAGCGAACCTGGCGATGACGGCCGCACCCGCTACAAACTCCGCGGCCGCGTCTACAACGACCGTGACCTGCTGGGCGAGGAAGCCGAATGGGTCGTCTTGGAGGTCGTGCACCAAGCCGTCGCCGCCCTGTTAGAGATCAACGACGATCCCACTCACCTCTTCGGCTACACATGGGGCCGCAAGCGCGTGCTGACGACGGAGGTGCCCAAACGGCTCGCCAGCTTCCGGGATCACTGCAACCAGCTGTTCTCCCGGCCCGACGAAGCCTTCATTCCAGATGACAGCCGGCCCTGCGGCGGCTCGGACAGCCAAACCAAGATCGACGGTGACGACAGCCCGACTGTCGATATGCCTCGCACCCGAGGCGACGGCGTGCCGTGGGCCTTCAACACCCGACAGTTCCGCCGCACCCTGGCCTGGCACATCGCCCACCAACCATTCGGAGTCGTCGCCGGCGCCAAACAATACAAGCACGCAGCGATCACCATGTTCGAGGGCTACGCCGGCACATCACCTTCCGGCTTCGCCGCCGAAGTCGCCTCCGAACAAGCGATCGCCCTCCTCGACTACACCGAAGAGCTCTACCGAGATTGGAACGACAGCGGGCGATCGAGCGGCGGAGCCAGCCAGCCGATCAACGCCGAGTTCGAGC
Source organism: Acidimicrobiaceae bacterium (assembly GCA_027334785.1). GTDB lineage: Bacteria > Actinomycetota > Acidimicrobiia > Acidimicrobiales > Palsa-688 > JAJZYO01. The sequence continues at coordinate 1,529 of DAHWQF010000424.1, read as the reverse complement.
GGATCCGCTGCGAACTCGGTGACCCGCCCGGCACGGTCGCCAGCCCGACCCGGCTGCGGACCATGCTCGAGCACCTCACCAAGACCCTCCATCCCGGCGTGCTCAACGACTGCTTCTACCGACACCAAACCGCCGTGTGTGCCACCAGAGCATCCACCCAGGGACGGCCACTGCCGATGCTCAACATGTGCTGCAGCTGTCCCAACGCACGACGGTCTCGGCTTCATCTACCCCGCCTCACCCTCGCCCGAGACCAAGCCCACGACCTCCTCCAGCAAGCACAGACTCGCGCTCTGCCGCCACTGCAACATGCCGCCCTCACCGATCACGCCGCGCTCCTCGATGACCTCGTGGCCCAACTCAGCGACGACGGAGAACCGCAATCCACATGACCAGCGACACCGACAGCAAAATCCAGCACGCCTTCGAGCGGCTGATGCTCGGCCGACCCGAGATCACCGACGGCACCCTGACAGTCTCCAACATCTGCACCGAAGCCGGCGTGTCCCGCGCCTCCTACTACCGCTCACCACAAGCAGCCCTCATCAAGAAGCTGCTCGACACCCCGAAAACCCAACGCCCCGAAACCGAAGACCTACGCGCACAAGTCAAACAACTGGCCAAAACCGAACGGCAGCTACGCACTGAACACGCGGCCCAAGTCCGCGAACTGCGGGCCACGATCAAGACCTACGCCAACCAAATCCAGATGCTCACCCTACGGGTCGCACAGCTCGAGGACGACAACCGGCGACTACAAGCAACCCTCGACGTTACAAATGACAACGTCACCGCGCTCGCCTCCCACTCCCGCAAGTCGGGGACAGCCCAACGACGGCCTCCGAACGTACCGACCGCCCAGCCTTGAGACACGACCGCCCAAATGCCCGAAGACACGTTGAGACAAACCCAGGCTTGGACACCTTGACAGATCACATAATGGCACTTGGGCGACAGCGCTCGCGCCGGACGACAACCTCGCACTCGCTGCCGAGCCCGTTCACCCGCAGGTAACGCTCGTACCAGCCCCAGAAGACCATCAGCTCGCCGCAGTCAGGACAGGTGAGCCTGGGGACCGGGACCTTCTGCCCACCCCTCACATAGTCTTCGACGCTCAACGGCGTCGGCCATAGCATGGTCACGGGCAACAGCCCCCTCCGGGCCCTCTCCCGTCAGTGACCAACTGAAGGTGCGGGAGGGGGCCCTGTCGCGTGCGGAACAGTGGTCGACGCGATCCTCCCTCCCCCCATGTCCCGCCGTCCAGCCCCGCCCCCCGGCGAGTCCGTGGTCAACTACCGCTGCCGGACCAGCCCCCTACATGATCACCAAGAGTTGCCGGTAACACGCAGCGCCTCCGGCTCGATGCCGACAGGTAGAGAGCATTACGGGGGGCGAGGAGGATCTGTCCGGCAAATCAACAACCGTGAAATGAGCGCGACGGTTTAGCCCGCCAGGCGGGGTGTGGGGCAGAGCCCCGTTCAGGGCGTAGCCCCGAAGTGGTTGGGGGAGTTGGGGACCCTGAAGCGCTG
>DAHWQF010000423.1 GCA_027334785.1 Acidimicrobiaceae bacterium | reverse complement strand
ATACCGATGTTGGCGCCAAGAACTTCTTCATTTTTAGGCACACCTCATTTCGTAGTCCAATATGTTGCAACAATACAACTCCAAGCTATCGTGCCAATGCACCCGGAGGTCCTTGGTCGACCAGGCGCGAACGAAATGGACGTCGTTACCGGAGACCATAAGGACGAACGATTGCCTCGAGCGTCGGGCACGATCACTCGTGGAGATGGACCGGGCGCCCCTCGAAGGCTTCCACGGCGTCGGCCGCTTCATGCACGAGGTGATGGGCAAGGTCCGAGAAGGCACGGGCCGCAGCGAGCTCCTCCCCGATCGCTGGCACGTCGGGGTCTGAGGGGTTGCGGCGGGAGCGTCCCCAGCCACTTAGCACGCGCGTGCCAGTGCTCAGGCGAGCGTCGGCTCTAATGCCGCCGTCCTCGTCGGTGAACACGATTTCGACAGTCCAGACCGGCATTTGGAACATGGGAACCTCTTTCCACTACTTGTCACGGGACTTCACCCTGCCAAAGAGCGCGGAGCTCGGCCGGCAGGACCAAGCCGACCTTCTTAGCGTCCGCGGGCACGAGGTCACGCAGAACCCCGACCACAGCGGCGGTCACGTGCTCTGCGTTGCGTGTCGGTAAGCCCGTCGTGGCCCCAGAAACCTGAGCCACCAGTTCGTGGACATGGCGCACGCGTGCCTGCCGGCGGGAGCGGCGCGGAGGTTCGAGCAGGGCGCGCACTTCGGCAGGAAGGTGGGCACCCATCTTGTGCAGTTCCCGGGCAGGCAACCGGTCGGAAAAGCTAGCCAGGACGGCTCGGACGACGGTGCGGGCCTCGTCCGGCGGCACCCCTGCCCCGACGGCCGCATCGGTCAGGCGGCGGAGAGCTTCGGAGGGGGCGCGTACCGCCCGGCCTGCCGATGGCCTGGTTTGGCCCCGGTCAAAGCCCACATGGAGGTAAGACTCCACGCCAACCACCCCCGGCACCCGCCTCACCGCCCGTTCGACCCGGCGGGCCTTGGCCCTTCTGCCGACCTCACCGTGGAGCCTGGCTATGTGGTCATCGACCCAGACCTGCACGTGCGGCAGGTCGAGCCGCTTTTCCAAGCCCCCAATTTCAGAGCGGATGCGGTCGGCCAGCACGGTGTCGACCACCTGCAGATCGGGGTGCCGGCCGGCCAGCCGGTACTTGACCCCCTTCAGCCGCCCGCCCAGGTAGCGGAGCTCCCTGCTGGCTCGGTCGACCTGATGGCAGGCCGCCTTGTTCGCCCAGGTGCCCGGGCGGAACACTAACGCGCCACCCGCCAGAACCAACCCGCCTAGGCCGATCGCAGCCTTGGGCTGAACGCGCATACGATCACCTCCAGCGTCGTTACACTTTTGACTTAACCCCGAAACCCAACTGGCAAACCACGGCCACAACAATTTTCTTATCCACTTTGGCCAGCAAGCATCAGGGCCGAAAGTCCTGAGACGCCGCTGTTGGGGCTCGTTCCTCGGGAGGAGGCGAGGGAGCTCGTCAGCGCTCGGCCTGCGACCCGGGTGCCTCGAGGTAACGGAGGAACCATCTGAGGGCCAGCCGAGTCACCTCCCTGAGCGCCCCCGGTTCTTCGAAGAGGTGGGTGGCACCTGGGACGACGGCCAGTTCGGTGGGGCAGCGGAGGCGTGCCTGCGCTTGCCGGTTGAGCTCGAGCACCATCTCGTCGTTACCGCCGACGATGAGCAGCGTAGGGGCTCGCACGTCTTGGAGACGGGGGCCGGCGAGGTCGGGACGGCCGCCTCGAGAGACCACGGCGGCAACCTCTGACGCCGGTTGCGCCGCTGCCCACAGCGCCGCGGCTGCCCCGGTGCTGGCGCCGAAGTACCCGACCGGCTTGCCTTTTGACTCCGGCTGAGCCGCGACCCAGCCCGTAGCTTGTTCGAGCCTGGCCGCCAGCAGTTGAATGTCGAAGACCTGTGAGCGGTCAACCTCTTCGTCCGGGGTAAGAAGGTCGACGAGCAAGGTGCCAAGCCCCGCCGTGTTCAAGACGGCGGCTACAGACCGGTTCCGGGGGCTATGGCGGCTGCTCCCGCTGCCGTGCGCGAAGACCACCAGACCCGAGCAGGCGACCGGCACCCTGAAGTTCCCGATGAGGCGGGCCGTGCCAGCAGGCACCTCGACCTCCTCGTCGCGGATCAGCGGGTCGGCCACTTGGCCTGCTTGTGCCTCCCGCTCGGCAGCTTGGCGGAGCAATGACACCACCTCTTCGTCCGTGGTCTGCGAGAAGTCCTGGTAGAACTGGCCCACGGCGAAAAACGACCGGGGAGCCTCCAGGCACACCACCTCGTCGGCTACCTCGGTTAGCTCTGCCAGCGAGGTTGGTGCAGCCACCGGCACACCGACGACGACGCGAGTTGCGCCTTTTGCCCGGGCTACCTGGCATGCCGCTCGTGCGGTGGCGCCAGTGGCGATGCCGTCATCAACAAGCACAGCTGTCCGCCCCGTTAGGGAGGCCGGCTCACGCCCGTCACGGAAGGACACCGCCAACCTGTCGACCTCCGCCCGTTTCGAGCGCACCAGAGCGCTAATTTCGCCGTGGCTCACACCCGATATGCGCACCACCTCATCTGAGAGGACGAGCACGCCCCCCTCACCGACCGCTCCCATGGCGAGCTCGGGTTGGTAGGGGACACCGAGCTTGCGCACGATGAGTACGTCGAGGGGCGCCTCGAGGACGGTGGCGACCTCGAACGCGACCGGCACGCCACCCCTTGGCAAGCCGAGGACGACCGTGTCCTCGCCGGCCAGGTGGCGCATCCTTTCGGCCAGGCGCCGGCCGGAATCTACCCGGTCGGCGAACATTGCTGTCATGGCTACCCCTTCAGCACCCCGAGCGGCCGGAGCCGGGCCACCCGCCTGGCCAGCCCGGCGCGCTCGCAGGTCGCCACCACCTCGTCGACGTCTTTGTAGGCGGCCGGGGCCTCTTCCGCGAGGCCCCTGGCGGAGGCGGCCCGGACGGCTATGCCCCTGGCCTCGAGCTCGTGGCGGAGCTTGTCGCCTCTTACTTGGCGGGCCGCAGCGTGGCGGGAGAGGGTCCTCCCGGCGCCGTGGCAGGCCGAACTGAACGCCCCCCCGGGGTCGACCCCCACCATGACGTGCGAGGCGGTCCCCATCGAACCCGGCACGAGCACCGGCTGGCCGACGGGGCGGAGGTCTTCGGGCAGGTCTTGGTGCCCGGGGGGTAGCGCGAGCGTGGCGCCCTTGCGGTGCACGCAGAGCAAGCGGCGCTCGCCGGCGACTTCGTGGTGCTCGAGCTTGGCCAGGTTGTGGGAGACGTCGTAGAGCAAGGTGAGGGCATCAGTCCCTACAGCTGACCCGAACGCACGGCGCGCCGCTACAGACAGCACGTGGCGGTTGGCCCGGCCGTAATTGGCAGCGGCTGCCATCGCTCCCATGTAGGCGCGGCCCTCGGGGGAGGTGACTGGCACGCAGGCCAGCTGAGGGTCGGGGACGGTGATCTTGTACCGGGCCATGGCCCTGAGCATGACGCGCACGTGGTCGGAGCAGATCTGGTGGCCAAGACCCCGGGAGCCGCAGTGGACCATGACGCACACTTGCGAGAGGTGGAGCCCGAAAGCTGCGGCAACTTCTTCGTCGTAGACCTGGTCGACCGCCTGGACCTCGAGGAA
>DAHWQF010000422.1 GCA_027334785.1 Acidimicrobiaceae bacterium | reverse complement strand
AGTGGCGTCCTCGGTGATGCTACGGGTGTCGGGCGGGCCTCCCCAAGGCGTGTGCCAGCTGTCGCGGCCCGGGGCCACCTCGAAACTCCCAACTAGCTCCAGTTGCCCGTCGGCGCCCACCCGGGCCAAGTGGGCCTCCGACGTCCCCACCAGGATCCCCCCTTGGGGATTGGCCCGGGTGTCAGCCAGGCAAAGGGCTGTGAGCCCGGTGAGCACCTCATCGTCTTCCAAGCTGGCGACCCGCTGCCAGTCCCCAGCTGGGTCGGTATGCCAGATCTCGTCCCCGCCGGCCACCGCCCAGAGCCGGGACCAAGTCTCAGGGGCGAGGGCCCATACCTCGCGGCCGGCCAACTCGGCAGGAGCGGCGGCTGCCGAGACGGGAGTAGTCGCGGGGACGGAGAAGCGAAGGATGCCGGCCTTCGTACCGGCCAGGACCGTGGGCATAACCGGATGCTACGTCGGTGGTCCCCGGTGGGCGGGCGGATCGTCTCCCTCAGTCATGGGGCCCGGTTCACGGCTTGGCCTTCCGGTCGCGCAGCCAGCGCTCGAACTCGACGGCGACGATGCGCTCGTCATGCACGCCTGCCGCGTCCTCCGACGCCAGCCAAACGATGGGCGGGCCCATCACAGCGGGGTCCAGGAACTCTCGGCCTTCAGGCCTGGCCTCGGGGGGCAGCATCCCCGTTTGGGTCGCTCCTCCGGGCAGCAGCAGGTTGACGGTGACACCGGTGCCGCGCAGGTCGGCGGCCATGATCCGGGACAACGACTCGCTGCCGGCACGTGATGGCCCGTAAGGCACGAAACCAGCTCGCTGCATGGTGGAAATGTTGACCGAGATGTTGACTATCCGGCCCTCACCGGAGGCAAGCATCCGTGGTGTGACCTCGCGCGCCACGAGGAAATAGCCGGTCAAATTGGTATCGACCACGTCACGAAAGCCGTTTACCGGGACCTCCCAGAAGCCCTGTGGCTGGGTCATGAACAGCGGGTTGACCGTGCGCATGCCGATGCCGGCGTTGTTCACCAGCATGTCGATGCCGCCGAGGCGGGACCAGGCTTCGCCTACTGCTCTCGTCACCGACGACTCGTCCCGGACGTCGAGTTCTATGCCGGTCGCCCCGGGCAGGCCTTCGGCGACCGAACTGGCGTATGGGCCGGACCGCCCCGTCAAAGCCACCGAATGCCCGGCCGCCGCCAGGGCCGAAGCCATCGCCAGGCCGAGCCCGCTCGTCCCGCCGGTCACGAGCACCTTCATCGGCACGTCCTTTCCGCGCAGACGGGCTTGCCGCGCCCCTCGAACCTGTCCTTCGACAACGCCGGAACACTCATAACCGTGACCCTACGACTGAGAGCAGGCCCATGGTCAAGGCGCGTAGCAGTGCCTGGGGCGCTAGTTCGTTCCCGCCGGCGGCTGAAACATCGATCGGTGCCGGCGCCGCCGCCGGCTCTACATGCCCTAGGCCGCCGGTCCCGAGGCGCGACGAGAAGTAAGAAAAGTTACCCGTCGCGCCTCGGGGAGCCCGCGCCGGGTGTGGATTAACAACGCTTTGGCCCCCTCCCGCCGGCGCTGGGCGGGATCTACATGCTCCAGGAGTAGTTAAGTCCCGCCCGACGGCTGGCCGCTGTTGTCAAGTCCCGCCCAACCCCACGCTCTAACCCGGCGCCGGGCGGGACTTCCTTACAGGAGCCGGAACTTCGCACCGGTTGCCCCGGTTCACGATGGCACTCCCTGCGAAACTATCGAGTCGGGCGGCGCGGCAGGCACTTTCGCCCCGTCCGGGGGTGTCCCCAGACGCAGCGGGCCGCCGTTACCGACGACCCCCTCCGGGGGCACGTGCTCGAGCCCAAGCCGGGCTGAGGAAGGCTTCGATCGGCTCGAACGGGGCAACGGCCACGCTCAGGCTGGCAGGTTCTTGGCAGTAGTCGAGGACGGGGTATTGGCTCTTCGTCATCCTCACGCTGCCACCGCCGTCGGGCAGGTGCCCGAGCGCCCCGGGGCAGTACCGCCGCTCAAGGACAACGTCACTGCCGCCGGGGGCCGGGCAGCACTTGCGCCTGTCGTGACGGCCCCTCGCTAGCCGCCGAGGGCCTTGCGCACTCAGAGAGACCTCGATCGCCTGGGGACCTGGCCGTGGTCATCCCACCATATTGACATATGTCGATACATAGAGTAGGTTGGACATTGACCCTTATAAATGGATTGAGGAGGACCTCAGATGGCACGTGTTCAGCTCGCTCTGAATGTTGCCGACATCGACCAGGCAATCGCTTTCTACTCCCGGCTCTTTGGCACCGAACCGGCCAAGGTGCGGACCGGCTACGCCAACTTCGCCGTGGCCGACCCCCCGCTCAAGCTCGTACTGATCGAAAACGCCACCCAGGCCCCAGGATCACTCAACCACCTCGGCGTCGAGGTGGCCAGCCCTGAAGAGGTAATGGCAGCCCGGGAACGACTGGCCGCGGCCGGCCTCCCCACGACGGTCGAGGAGTCCACCACCTGCTGCTATGCCGTGCAGGACAAGGTGTGGGCGCACGGCGGCCCGGGCGACGACCCGTGGGAGTTCTATGCCGTGCTTGCCGACGCCGAGGGGCCGGGCCGGTGCTGCGAATGAGACATCCAAACGAAGCGCCTGCCCGGCCCTAGGCTCGCCGTCCGCGGCCGCACAGCCCGGCTACAGGTTTTCCATTTTCACCTGGGGCCAGGGGCCTTCGCCCTCAACCCAGGAGTGGGCACCAGGCTCCACAGGGCGTTGATGAAACCAGTCGCGTGGTGAGCTTCATCATGCGCCGTTTGCATGAAGAGGTTGCCCACGGCCGGTTCACCGGCGAGGTAAGCCTGTTGTGCGGCGGCAGGATAAATAGCCGTTGCCTCGGCGGTCTCCCCGTTCACGGCGTCCAGCAAGTTGGCTCGGTTGCTACCGGCCAGTCCTGCCAAGTTGGCCTCGGAGGCGAAGTGCTCACGCAGTTCGATCTTCGAGGTCCCCGTGAACAGCTGGGCCAGTCCGGGTGACCCGCTGGCGCGGGCGGCCTGCGCGTAAGCCAGGTACTTGGCATGCGCGAAAGCCTCGCCGTGCATCGCCGTCAGTAGGTCGTTCTTGGTCTGGGCGCTCACGTTCGAGGTGCTGACTACGATCTTCACGGGCTGAACGGTGGGCGCGGAGGGGATGCTGCCGCCGGTAGTGACGGCCGCTAGCGCCTGCCCAAACAAGTCGCGGTGGTCGGCTTCGTCGGCCGCGATCTCATTGAAGAGCTGAGCGGCCTGCTTGTCGCCTGCCGCCGCCGCCCTGGCCGCGAAGGTCGGGTACATCGAGGTTGTCTCGTAGTTCTCACCCGCTATGGCAGCCTGCAGGTTGGCGGCGTTCGTCCTGGCCAGCTTGTAGGCAGCGGCAAACCCGGGGAAGTGATCGCGAAGCTCGGTGTTGGCCGTGCGGCTCCACAAAGCGGCGAGCGGACTGCGCGCGACCTGCCGGTAGGCGTCGTACTTGGCGTAGGCATACGATTCGCCCTGCATGGCTGCCAACAGGTTCGCCAGGGTCTGTTGGTTGAGGTTGGCTCCCGACGGCGGGACGGGCGCAGTCTGTGCCCCCGCGGCACCTGCTGGAGCCAAGAGGGCCACCGCGACGGCCCCGGCGCCGATCATCATGGCGCTCGAC
>DAHWQF010000421.1 GCA_027334785.1 Acidimicrobiaceae bacterium | reverse complement strand
AGACCGAGGAGAGCGAGGAGGCCCAGGCGCCGGCAGCCGAAGAGGCCCCGACCACAGCCGCAGCGGAGGAGACCGAGGAGAGCGAGGAGGCCCAGGCGCCGGCGGCCGAAGAGGCCCAGGCCACAACCACAGCAGAGGCGGAGGCGCCGGCGACGGAGGCGCCAGCCCCGGGTGGCTCGCCCGCCGTCGAAGATCTCTTCGCGCGCATCCGCGCCGGGCGTGCCGAAGCGACGAGCAAGGCGAAGAAGGCGTTGGAGGAAGTAGGAGAAGTCCCGGTCGCCAACGGCCAACCTCGTTCGGGGAACGAGCCGCTCCCGCCCAAGGTTCCCCGGACCGAAGAGCCCGTCACCTCCCCCGGAGGAACGCCAGCTGCAATCGACGAGGAAGGCGACGACGCCGGCGACGACGCCGGCGAGGCCGAGCGGGAGTTCTTGTCCCGGCGCGACGAGCTGACAGGACGGCTCGAAAGCTCGTTGGCGCGCAAGTTGAAGCGCGCCCTCCAAGACGAGCAAAACGCGCTCCTGGACCGGCTTCGTAGCCTGAAGGGCCCTCTCGGCCCGTCCAACGTGCTGCCCAGCGCCGAAGAGCACCCGGACCGCTTTATCGACGCCGGCCGCCCGCTCTTGGAGGAGGCGGCCCGAGCAGGCGCCACACTGGCTGCCAAGGTCTTCGCCAGCGTCCCACGGGCAGCCGAGGTGGGCCCGGCCGTGGTGGAGGACCTGGCCGAGGAGCTCGGCAAGGCCATCGCGGATCCGCTGCGCCAGCGCTTGGAGCAAGCCCTGCGTGGCTCCGGCGGAGAAGCTGCCGACATAGCCGACGCGCTCGGCGCCGCGTACCGGGAGTGGAAGACGCAGCGCATAGAGGCTGCCGCCCACGACGAAGTGGCGGCCGCCTTTTCCCGGGGTGCCTACCTGTCGCTGCCGGACGACACGTTCCTGCGCTGGGTCGTGGACGAGAGCGAAGGCCCCTGCCCCGATTGCGAGGACAACACCCTCGCCCGAGGTCAAAAGAAGGGTGACCCCTGGCCGACGGGTCAGCTCTACCCCCCCGCCCACCCCGGCTGTCGTTGCGCGCTGGCACCCGAGCACCCTCTGCCGGCACCGAAAGTGGCGGCCTCCGCTGGCAAGAGGGTGCCACCGCATCACTAGCGGCGGACGGAGCTGAAGAGCCGGTCACCGAGGCCGCCACCTTGGCGCCGGGTTGCCCAAGGTAGGCTCCGAAGTACTGATGCGCGCCCCGACAGACATACCGCCACGGCACTTCTCGCTGGCCAGCCGCCGTGCGCGCTGGGCGGTGGCCATCGCTGTCGTGGTGCTCGTCGTGCTTGTCGCGACGGCTCATGACATAGCCGCTTTTTACACCAACATCTTGTGGTTCGGTTCCGTTGGGTTCTCCTCGGTCTGGGTGAAGACCTTTACGATCCAGGTCGGGTTGGGAGCGACCTTCACAGCCGTGCTCTTCGCCTTGATCTGGTCCAACCTCTGGCTCGCCGAGCGCTGGGCACCCTTGCCGGCGACACTTTCCCCCGGCGACCAGCTCGTGGCACGATGGCAGGAACGGACTTTCGGCTGGACGCAGTGGATCCGCCTGATTGTCGCGGCCATCTTCGCTTTGGTAGGTGGTATAAGCGCCCACAGCCAGTGGGAGAACTGGGTTCTTTTCTCCAATGCCCAGCCCTTCGGCACGGCATCGGCCCCTTCGGGCGGCGTCGACCCGATCAACCACCTGAACGACGGCTTTTACGTGTTCAGGCTGCCCTTTCTCGACTGGGTGACAGGCTGGGTTTTCTCAGCCCTGGTGGTCACTTTTTTGTTGTGCCTGGTTGCCCACTACCTAAACGGCGGTATACGACCACACGCTTCGATGGACCGTGTGAGCCCCAAGGTGAAGGCCCACCTCTCGGTGCTGCTCGCGTTGCTCGCACTGGTCGAGGGAGCCCGCTATTACCTGGAACGCTTGTCCTTGGTGCTCTCCACGCACCACCTCGTCGACGGGGCCACCTATACAGACGTACATGCCACGCGTCCCGCTCTGTTGCTGCTGATAGCGATATCTGTCATCGCGGCAGGGCTGTTTCTCTACAACGCCCGCCAGCAGGGTTGGCTCCTTCCTGCTGTGGCGGTCGCCCTTTGGGGGCTCGTATGGGTGCTCGTGGCCAACGTCTACCCGGCACTTGTCCAAGCGCTAGTGGTCAACCCGGCTGAGAACGTGAAAGAAGAGCCCTATATCCAAGACAACATAACGGCGACAACTTGGGCGTATGGGCTCAACAACATGGCCACGCAGGCCTTCCAGGGCAATGGCACGGTAACTGCTTCGGAAGTAAATGGGAACTCGGCCCAGTCGCTCGCGAACGAGCAGAGCATCTCCAACATCCCCCTGCTCGACCCCCGCCTGTCGGGGATCAACTCCGTCTTCACCAAGCAACAGGGGTTCCGGCCTTATTACACGATGAGCGGCCCCAACACCGACCGCTATGACCTTACTGACCCCGGTGGCCACACCAAAGTGACCCAAGTGCTGATCTCGGCCCGCGAGCTCAACCCCCAGGGTATCGCCCCGAGCACCTGGGTCAACCAACACCTCCAGTACACCCACGGTTATGGCGCCGTGGTAGCGCCCGCCAACCAGAGCGGTATCGGCTCCGACGGGTACCCCAATTACAGTCTCTCTGGGTTGCCGCCTACGGGCGAGCCCAACCTCAGCGTCCAACCTCGGATCTACTACTCGACTGACCCCGGCCTAGCCCACAGCTTCGTCATTGCCGGCTCCGACCAGCCCGAGATCGACTACGAGGACCCAGCCACGGGCAACCAGAACTACACGCATTACTCCGGAAGTGGAGGGGTAGAGGCCGGGGGTTTCTTGCGGCGGCTTGGGTTCGCGCTCAGCTTCGGCGACTACAACATCTTGATATCCGGACAGGTCAATGGGCATTCACGGATCATGTACAACCGGGACGTCGTGCCAGCCCTCGAGAAGGTTGCCCCTTTCCTCACCTACGACAGCAACCCCTACCCCGTCATCACCAACGGCAGGCTCTACTGGGTTGTGGACGCGTACACGACAACTGACAACTTCCCCTACTCCGAGCAAGCAAATACGTCTCGCTTGCCCTCCTCTGCCGGCCTCAACAAGGAGCGCTTCAACTATATTCGTAACTCAGTAAAGTCGGTCGTCGACGCCTACACCGGCAAGATGTGGTTCTTCGAGCAGGACCCGACCGACCCCGTGCTCGCAACTTACCGCAACGCGTTCCCAGGGCTCTTCACACCCATGAGCGCGGCGAACCACGACATCCCCGGGATAACCTCACACTGGCGCTACCCGGAGGACATCTTCACCGTCCAGACCAACATGTGGCAGCGCTATCACGAGCAACAACCTTCAACTTTTTACAACAACTCCCAAGGCTGGCGGATTGCCGAGAACCCCGCCGCCGGCGAGGTGGCAGGGGCAACGGGGAGTTCGGGACTGTCAGGGTTTGGTGGACTGGGGCAGGCGAACTCAGCGCTGGCACCGACGATGAGCATGCCCACCTACGAACTGGTCGCTCTGCCGGGTCAGACCCAGCAGAGCTTCGTGCTGCTCCAAACGTTCGTCCCGGCATCAAGCAGCGGGAGCCGCCAGACCCTCACGGCCTTCTTGGCCGCGGAATCGGACCCAAG
>DAHWQF010000420.1 GCA_027334785.1 Acidimicrobiaceae bacterium | reverse complement strand
GTGTTGCCACCGCCTGTCGCCACGACGTCGCCCGGAAGTTCGGGGCGCGGCGTCCCGACGACGCTCGTTGCCAGCAGTGCCGCTCCTAACCCCTACGGCAGCGGCCACCCCCTTTCGGGCAATTGGTCGTGGGTGCCCTACATGGGAGGCGCGCTTTTGTGCTTGCTGGTCGCCGTCTTTTGCGTGACAAGGATCGTAAGAGGAGCCAAACGATGAAGGTGGTCCGCAACATCTCGGGCAACGGGAGGCCGTCTGGGAGCGGCCCCGACGGCAAGATAACGGCCGACGACATCCGCACCAAGGCGCAAGAGCTCGTGGCCGGCGTCGAGGGCCAGGTGCGCTCGAAGCTGCCCCTGGTCACTTACGCGGCGGCGGGCGCGGTGGTGGCGATCACGGTAGCAGCGTTCCTACTGGGCCGGCGCAGTGGCCGGCGCCGTTCCACTTTCGTTGAGATCCGCCGGGTATAGCCTCGATGGACAGGCTGCTCTCCAGGCTGTTGAGGCGGGCCCTACGGCAAGGGATCCTCGGCGGCGACACCAAGTGGGTGGCGGTGGGAGGTGCGGCACTGGTGGCCCGCCTCGCGGTGAGGGCGTTCCGAAAGAAGCCCGAGGTCGTCTACTCGGGCAAGCTTCGCACCGGCGAGCGGCTGGTCATCAGCCAGGTGCGCCACAATGGGCGAAGTGAAAGTCCTGCTCCGCAACCCTAGGCGGGAAGTTGAGGTTGCCGGCCCCGTGGGCGTGCAGGCGCTCCTACGCCAGCTCGGGCTAAGGCGCGAGGCCGTCCTCGTCATAGTCGACGGGACGCTCGTCACGGGTGACACCATGATCTCAGAGAGCTCCGAAGTCGAGATCCGCCCCGTCGTGTCGGGCGGGGCGCTCGGGCCGGGCGGGGCGCTCGGGCCGGCCGAAGGCACCGAAGCTCCTTGGGGCTGTGCCCCCGCAGGCCAGGGGGGCGCCGAGTGAAGTGCCGTAGCTGCCGCGCCCGGGCAGTGGTCGAGGTGCGGCGGCATAATGCGGCCTTTTGTCCGGACTGTTTCATCACCTACTGCCGCAACCAGGTAACCCGCGCCGTCGAGGAGCACAAGATGATCACACCCGGTGAGCGCGCCCTGGTGGCGGTCTCGGGGGGCAAGGACTCCCTCGCCTTGTGGGACCTCCTGCTCGACCTCGGGTACCAGGCCGACGGGCTTTACATCGGGCTCGGGATCGGCGGGTACAGCGAGCCGTCGGGGGAGTACGCCCGAGCGTTCGCCGAGCGGCGGGGAGCACGCCTCGTCGAGGTGGACCTCCCGCGCGACTACGGCTATGACGTCCAGAGCGGGGCCGCCGCCGACCACCGGGTGCCCTGTTCGGCCTGCGGGTTGTCCAAGCGCCACATCTTCGACCGAGCCGCCCTCGAGGGCGGCTACGACGTGGTCGCTACGGGCCACAACCTCGACGACGAGGCGGCGGTCCTCTTCGGCAACCTGCTCCGCTGGGACGTGGCCTACCTGGCGCGCCAGCGCCCGGTACTTCCGGGCGGAGACGGCTTCCCCCGGAAGGTGAAGCCTCTCATGCGCCTAGCTGAGCGCGAGACGGCGGCGTACTGCGTGCTCCGGGGGATCGACTACCAAGTCGAAGAGTGCCCCATGTCGGCCGGCAACAAGCACCTCGGCTACAAGGACGCCCTCAATGCCATCGAAGAGCGCTCCCCGGGTACCAAAGCCGCCTTTTACCACGGCTTCTTGGAGCACGGGGGCATGCTCGGGGCCGAGGTGGCCGGCGAGGAACGGGAGGGCCTTCACCCCTGCCCGAGCTGCGGCGCGCCCACGATCAGCGAGGTCTGCGCCTTTTGCAAGCTGGTCCGCCGGGCCGGCGGAGATCTCGGCCGGCGCATACCGGTGTTAGCGTCGCCAGCATCAGCGTCGCCAGCATCAGCGTCGCCAGCATCAGCGTCGCCAGCATCAGCGTCGCCAGCATCGGCACCGCCAGCATCGGCACCGCCAGCATCGGCACCGCCGGTATCAGCTCCTCTGGCGTCAGCTTCCTCGGTGTCGGTGCCGCCGGCGGTAGCTCGGGAGGCCAGGGCGTGAGCGTCGCGCCCTCGGCCGGCGAGGCCTTGGACGCGATCGACCAAGAAGCGGGCGGCGGCTCCCGTGGCCGGGGCTCGGCCCGGCCGTTCGTCGCCGGCGAAAAGGTCTTGCTCATCGACTCCAAGGGCCGGCGGTACCTACTCACGCTGCAACCAGGGCAGCAGTTCCATACCCACGCCGGCGTGGTCGACCACGACGGCCTACTCGGTTTGGAGGAAGCGAGCACGGTGCGCTCGAGCCACGGTGCCCGCTACCTGGCCGTGCGCCCGACGCTCGCCGAGGTGGTCTTGGAGATGCCCAGGGGGGCACAGGTCATCTACCCGAAGGACCTGGGCCCTTTGCTCATCATGGCCGACATTTTCCCCGGCGCCAGGGTCCTAGAGGCGGGGCTCGGCTCGGGGGCGCTGTCCATGGCCCTGCTGCGAGCAGGCGCCGACGTGACCGGCTACGAACTGCGGGAGGACTTCGCCGCCCGCGCCGTGTCCAACGTGACCGGCTTCCTCGGCGAGGGCATGCTCGACCGCTACCACGTCGAGGTGCGGGACGTGTACCAGGGGATCGGGGAAGAGGACCTCGACAGGGTGCTGCTCGACCTCCCCGAGCCCTGGCGGGCGCTCCAGCACGCAGCGTCGGCCCTGCGCCCGGGCGGCATCCTCGTCTCCTACCTGCCCACCGTCCCCCAGGTGATGGCCCTGCGCGAGGCCCTCCCCAAGGCGGGCTTCGCGCTGGCGGAGACCATCGAGGTGCTCCAGCGCCCCTGGCACGTCGAGGGCCAGTCGGTGCGGCCTGAGCACCGGATGGTGGCCCATACCGGGTTCCTGACGGCCGCCAGGTCGCGGGGGCGAGGAGCCAGCCACATAACCGATGACGGCGGGTCGCCAACGTCAAGATGAACGACTTCGACATCGGCATCCTGGTAGCCGCGGCCCTGGCGGCCCTGGGCGGGTGGCGGATGGGTTTCCTCGCCCGCGTGTTCTCCTGGCTGGGGCTCGGCGCCGGCATCTATTTCGCGGTCCGCTACCTGCCGAGGATCGTGAGCTTCTTCGACGTCTCCGGTTCAGTCGCCCGGGTCGCCCTCGCCATAGCCGTCCTCCTCGTGCTCGCCTTCATAGGCCAGGGCGTCGGGCTCATGGTGGGTTCGAGGCTCCACTCCGTGCTGCCCTTCGGGGGGGTGCGGGCCTTCGACCGGCTGGTCGGCGCCCTGCTTGGCATCGTCGGGGTCCTGGCGCTCGTGTGGCTGCTGGCCCCCTCGCTCGCCGCCGTGCCAGGTTCGGTCTCCCAGCTGACGACGGGCTCGGCCATCGCCCGCTGGGTGAGCAACGAGAGCCGCCGCGTCGGTCTCGACCCCCCCAACACCCTTCAGGCGCTCCGGCGCTTGGTGGGCGAAGACGGCTTCCCGCAAGTGTTCACGACCTTCGGGCCGAGCCAGGACGCCGGCCGGCCGCCGGCGACCGACCCGCTGCCCGCCGGCGTGCTGAGCGCCGCGGAGGCGTCCACGGTGAAGGTGGAGGGCCAAGCCTGCGGCCGCATCCAGGAGGGGAGCGGGTGGGCGGCGGGCAACAACCTCGTCGTCACCAACGCCCACGTCGTTGCCGGGGAACCGGCCGGCGCCACCTATGTCCTGCTCCCCGACGGG
>DAHWQF010000041.1 GCA_027334785.1 Acidimicrobiaceae bacterium | reverse complement strand
ATGTCCTCGCCCTCGTACTTGGCGTCCAGATCCTCGGCGGCCTCGCCGAGCTCCGGCACGACCAGGGAAGCCTTGGCGCCGCTGGCCGACAGCTCCAACCTGGCCGGCTGCGGCTGTTCGGGCCGGGGGGAGAGGAGCCGGACGCGCCGCAGCGTGCCGAGGAGGGCGTCCCGGCCCACGACGAGCCTGTTCGGCAGGTCGGCGGGCACGGGCACGATCTGGCGGTAGGGCGGGAACTCGCCCTCTATCAGCCGGGCAGTGAGGCGTGCCGTGCCGAGGTCGAAGCGCACCTCCTTGCCCCCGAGGCGCACCTCCACCGCCTCGAGCCCGTCCGAGAGCAGCCGTTGCAGCTCGGCCAGGGCGCGGCCGGGCACGACGACCTTCTGGTCCTCGGCCAGGAGGCCCGTCAGCCCGTCGAGGTCCCGTATGGCCAGGCGGTAACTGTCGGTGGCGACGAAGCGGGCCCCGTGAGCCGTCGCCTCGACCAAGACCCCTTGGAGAACTGGGCGGGACTCCTCGGTGGAAGCCGCCCGCACCACCTGGAGGAGGGCCTCGGCCAGCCCCTTGGATGCCAGCGTGACGGGAGGGGCATCCGGGCCGCTCACTTGCGGGAAGTCCTCGGGAGCGTGCGTGCGCAGCAGGAAACGCGCCCGGCCGGCCTCCACCGTCAGGGTCTCCCGGTCCTGGTGCAGGGCGACCTGGCCCTCGAGGGAGCGGACGACGTCGGCCAAGAGCCTGGCCGGCACCACCACGACGCCCTCACCCGGGCCGTCCACGGCGGTCTCGGCCGAGATGGTGAGGTCCCGGTCCGTGCCAGTGGCCTTCAGGCGCCCGCCCGACAGGCGGAGCCGGAGCACCGGTTGCGCGGCCGAGGAGCGGCCAGCGGCAGCTCGCCCAGCGGTCACAAGGACGTCGAGAAGTTGTTCCCGCTCGCATTTCAAGTCGAAGGTCATGCCCCTATGTGGGGGGTGCCAGGGCGCCGCGCTTTGGCCAGCGCACAGGAAGGACAGCCGGCGCCGCCGCTGGTCCGGCTGTTGACCGCCGCCTCCCACTTGTGGCCCTCAGGGCAGAGCCACCAGGCTTTCCGGTGTGTCGCTGCCGCCACCTGTGAGGAGAAAAGGCCCTTGTTCTTGGTTGGGTGCCACTCGGCTGCGACCTTGGGGTACTTGGTGGCGAGGTCAGTCAACTGCTCGGCCCTGAAGGACCGAGCTTGCAGCTCTTCTTCCCGTACTGGCTGTACGGGTTAGGCCGCGCTGGGGACGGTTGACTGCGCCCAGGCTTGCGGTGCCTTGTAGGCGATATTGTCGGCACCCACCAGGTCTGCGTGCTCAACGAAGCCACAGGCCCGGCAACAGAACTCGGCTTGGCTCGGCCGGTTCCCCTTCTCGGTATGGCCACACCTAGTACAGCGCCTGGAGGTGTTGGCCGGGTCGACCTCTGCCATAGGCACTCCCTCTCGTGCGGCTTTGTAGTCGAGGAACTCGGCGAGCTGTGCGAACGCCCACGATGAGTGAGTGGCCCGTTGGGGCTTGCGGAGCCGTACCCGTTCGCGGATGCCCGTCAGGTCTTCCCTGGCGATACCGCGCCCGGTGCGTTTGGCCTCGGCCACGATCCTCTTGCTGATCTGGTGGTTCACGTCGGCCGCGAACCTGGACTCCTTCCGGCTGCGCCTCTTGAGCAGGCGTTTGGCGGACTTGGTACCCTTCTTTTGTAGTTTCTCCCGCAGCTGGTGGTTCTTCTTCCGCCGGGCAGAGACCTTCCCTTCTCCGCCTGGCCCGTCGGTGGCATCGGCTCCGAACCTGCCCATCAGCTCTTTGGCGAGGGGCCTGTCGGACGTCACGGCGATGTTCTCGATACCCATGTCCACCCCGACCCAACCTTCTGGGGAGAACAAGTGTGGCCCGTCAGCCAGGGCTCCCGCTGGGACATCTACGGTGGCTACCAGGAAGGCTGTCGGGGCCCCGGCGCCGTCGCGGCGTACGAGGAGGTCAGTCTCGCCTTGGCGCCAAGACCGCAGCATTGCCACCTGGCCGGGTTGCCCAACGTAGGCGATGTCTTTCAGCCGGCCGTCTACTGTCCAGATAGATACCGTCCCCCTGGCCGGGTCGGTGGGGCTGTGCTGCCAGGAGAGGCAGCGGTCGTCGTAGGGCTGGGCTGCGTCGGAGCGGAACCTGACCGGTTTGGCCTCTACCCTGGCCCTGCGCTTAGAGCCTGGCTTCCCGTAACGGCCTTCTCGCAGGTTGGCCCTCAAGGTGGAGTAGGCGGCGGCGACCTTGGAGGTCGTGAGCAGTGACGGCTGCGCGGACAGGGTGAGCTTCAGCTCGTCGTAGGCCAGCTTCTGGAGGCTCCGCATCGACATGTGCCGCCGGGCGGCCCCGTTGGCGAACGCCACCTGAGAAGCAGCATTGGCTGCCTGGTTGCAGGTAACGAGGGTTGACAGCAACGACCGCATCTGCTCCGTGGCCGTGCCCAACCGTACCTGCACCGTCAACTTCACGGCCACCAGTGTACCATTGGGCTGTGTCACCGAGATGGCAGCCGGACCCGGACATCCGAAGAGGGAGATCGGTCGTCTGGAACATCCATGCCCACTTGGTCTTCGTAACCAAGTACCGGAGGGGGGCACTGACCGCTCCTATCCTGGGACGCTGCGAGGAGGTAATGAGAGATGTCTGCGAAGGCTTCGGGGCCACACTGGTGTCCTTCAATGGCGAGGAGGACCACGTCCACCTCCTCGTCCACTACCCGCCCACCGTCACCCTGTCCAGGCTTGTCAATAGCCTGAAGGGTGTTTCCAGCCGACGCTTACGCGAAGAGTTCTGGCCTCACGTGCGCCGCTACCTATGGGGAGGGCACCTCTGGTCGCCTTCCTACTTTGCTGCCTCAGCTGGAGGGGCTCCCCTAGCGATCGTGAAGGAGTACATCGAGAACCAAAAGGTCCCTGGCTCGTAACGACGCGCAATGTCGCTCCTCCTCCCGGCCCTGAAGGGCCAGGATTCCGTCGCTCTCGTTAGTGGTTGAAACGGCCCTCGGACGGCTCGTCGAGGTTGTCCAAGGCCTCCTCTACCTCCGAGGCGATGTCTCCGAGGTCGGCAGGCGGCAGTGCGGCCCCGGCGGCGCCGGGGAGCTCGCACGCCTCCAATGCGCTCATGCCCCTATGTGGGGGTGGGCGCGACCCGCTCCGAGCCGATCCCGTCACGCGGCGCAGTGCAGCACCTCGCCAGCCCGCACCTCAAGCGCCAGCCCTCCCCACATGAGGGCATGGAGCCCCGGCCGACGACTTGGCGCGTCTTACGAGCCGACTGCGTCACGGCAATGGCAGAGATGACCGAGGCGTCGGTCGACGCCGTCGTCACCGACCCCCCCTACGACCTGACCGCCGGCAAGAAAGGGGGCTCGGGGCCGGCCAGCGCCAGCACTCGCACCCCGCAGGGCCGCTCCCGCATCGGGACGGGCTTCATGGGCAAGTGCTTCCATCCTGGTACCGACATCCTTACCTCGAACGGTTGGGCCCCGGTGGCCAAGGTGGCAAGAGGTGACCAAGTTTGCTCGCTCAATCCAGCCACGGGCGAGATCGAGTACGTCCTGGTAACAGCAACCCACGACTACGACTATTGCGGGGACCTGCTGCTGGTCGGCGGCCGCAGCGCTCTCCAGCTCGTCACAGCCAACCACAAGGTGTTCACGAGCCGCGGCTTGGTGGCCGCCGACGCGCTGCCAAGCCGGTTCCATCTGGCCAACCAAGGCGAGTGGCACGGCAGGGACATCACCACCATGGAGATCGAGGGGAAGCGTTTCGATGCTGCCGGTTTCCTTTATTTCTTCGGCCTGTGGCTCGGGGACGGCTATGTATGCCACAGGAAGGCCCAGCCCTATAAACAGGACTTTATTGGTTTCAATGTGAAGAAGCAGCGCAAGGCAGAAGCGATCCGCTCGACCTGCACCAGACTTGGCGTCCGGTACTCCGAGAACCAGGCCGCGAACGGCTATGCCTGCTTCTACATTTACGACCGTGCCCTCCTGGCGTGGTTGTCGCCCCTCGGCGGTTCGCACAGCAAGCACATCCCGAATTGGGTGTTCTCCTTGTCACCGTCGCTCCTCGAGCACCTTTACCGAGGCTTAATGGAGACCGACGGGTGCCAGCAAGGGCCGCAGCGCCAAGAGGTTTATTGCACGGTCAGCGACATCCTCGCCGACGACGTACAGCGCCTTGCATTGCATACCGGCCGCAGCGCCACCAAAACCCGTCGTGACGAGCGCATGTCATGGGGCAAGCTCAGGTTTAGTTGGGTGCTCTCGGTACTGCCACGAGGGAAGCAGCACATCTGGATGGAGCGAGACGGCAGGACCGACCGGCTCCGACCACCGGCCGTAGTGCCTGTTCCCTACGAGGGGCCAGTCCACTGTGTCACCCTAGAGCGCAACCACGTCCTGATGTCTCGTTACGACGGGCGCATGGTCTGGAGTGGCAATTCCTGGGACGCCACCGGCGTGGCCTTCGACCCCGAGACATGGCGGCGCGCCTACCAAGTCCTGAAGCCCGGCGGCCACCTTCTCGCCTTCGGCAGCCCCCGCACCTACCACCGGCTGTTGGTGGCCATTGAGGACGCCGGCTTCGAGGTCCGCGACTCGATCATGTGCGTCTACGGCGAAGGCATGCCGAAGTCCCACGACGTGGCGGCGGCCATCGACAGGCTGGCAGGGCACGGGCCGCGAGGACGCGCCATCCCGGTGGCGGGCCATGCCCAGCCGGACGGGAAGCCGCTCTCGCCCAACCCAGTCGGGCCGTACCGGCCGAGATCGGCATGGGCCGAGGCGTGGGCCGGGTGGGGGACGGCCCTGAAGCCCGGCTACGAGCCGATAGTCGTGGCCCGCAGGCCCTTCCCTGGCAGCGTCGCCCGCAACGTCCTGGCCTACGGGACCGGGGCGCTGGACATCGACGGGTGCAGGGTGGCTGGCGGCAAGGACGTACCGAGCTCGCCTTCGGACCCATCCAAAAGGCAGATCTACAGCGGTTTCTCGAACCGCGACCCTGGCACCACCAGTGGCTGGGACCCGAAAATCGGCCGTTGGCCCGCCAACCTCGTCCTCACGCACTCATATGAGTGCCGCCAAGTCGGCGAGCGCGTGATGGACGGCTACACGATCAACCGCTTCACCGACGGGGCCAAGCCGTTCGGCGGCGGCGCCGGCCACCCGTACTCAAGCACGCAGGCCCCCCCGCAGGTGGTCGCTGTTTACGAGTGCGCCCCGGGCTGCCCGGTGGCAGAGCTGGACCGCCAGAGCGGGGCCTCGGTGAGCCGCATCGGCAACCCGCGTAGTGCCACGCCCGGAGACGGCTGGGGGATGTCGCACACGGGGGCCGAGTACGATGACCAGGGCGGTGCCAGCAGGTTCTTCCACTGCTTCGGCTGGGCCCCTGAGCTCGACCTGTTCGTCTATTGCCCCAAGGCCACCACCCCCGAACGGGAGGCAGGCCTGGACGAGCGTTTCCCGGCCGACGAGGCGGGCCGGCGCAACCACCACCCCACGATCAAACCGCTGGCGCTCATGCGCCACCTGGTGCGCCTGGTCACGCCACCCGGGGGCGTCGTCCTCGACCCATTTTGCGGCTCGGGCGCGACCGGCATGGCGTGCGTGTTCGAGCGTTTCGGTTTCGTCGGGATAGAAGCCGAGGCACAGTACGCAGAGATAGCAAAAGCCCGCATCGCCCATGCCGAGGCGCTGGTCGCCAAGGGCTACGCCGTCTTGGTGCCCGAGGCACGCGGGCGCCAAGCAGACGGCAGGCCAGAGCAGATGAGCCTGCTCTGATGTCCCCGACGCGCGGCGGCCGGCCCCACCCCACATGAGGGCATGGGCAGAAGCCGAACCATCGCGACCGCCGCCGTCCTCGCCCTCATGGCCGGAGGCGGGGCGACCGCCGCCGTCCTCGTAGCGCGTGGCACGCCCCCCGCAGCGCGCCACGCCGTTGCCCCCACGACCACGCAGCACAGGAGCAGGGGGGCTGGCACAACACGACGTCCGGGCCTGCACCTGCGGCCGCCCACCCGCAGCGTGCAGGAGACGACAACGACGTCGGCTGCAACCACGCCCCAGACCGTGCCGCTGAGCGTGCCAGCCCAGCCGCTGCCATCGACGACAGCCGCCGTCCTCCCCCCGGCCACAGTGGCCGGGCACCACGCTGGTGCGCAGCGCCGACATCGCGCAGACGGTACTGCCCCGCCTTCGAGGGCCACACAACGCCCCGTCCACCCCCCGTCGCCACCGCCAACGGTGACGGCCCCCTTCTCCGGCGCCGCCGCACAAGCCGAGGGAGAGGAAGCCTCCTACGTCGAGGGCGCCTGGTGCGGCCCGCTCGAGGAGGCGTCGGGTAAGCCTCTCGCCGTCCTGGAGCAGGACGTGGCCCGCTCGACGGCCGAGATGGAGACGGCAGGGGCCCCCGCCCTCGCGTCGTCGCTCCACCCAGCGACCGGCCAGGTGGAGCCGAGGGCCGGCGTGATGCTCCTGTACGGCGACGACCTGGCCACTGCCGACGCCATCGTGCCGTCCGGGGCCGACCTCGCCAAGGCGGTGCTCCACACCGCCTACTGCGTCGGCGCCCCTGGCCCCCTGACTGGCTACCAGGTCGTCCATGGCGGGGCGGGCTCGGTCGACTTCGAGGCGGCCTATGGCATCTCCGTCGGGCACAAGACGTTGCTTGGGCGACACTTGAGCTCCCGCTACGCCAGGATCGTCGAGCGGGGCTTCGCTGCCGTGCCCGCACGCCACCAGCCGAGTACCGCGCACCGCGACGCCTACAACCTGACATTTAGCGATGGAAGCTTTCTGCTGCCCGGCGCTCGCCCGCCAGGTCGACGGCGAAGGCTACGAAGGAGCCATCACGGAGCCAGCAGAACTGGTAGGGGAGGAAGTCTCGTGAGGCCAGCAAGGCCCCGGAAGGCATCTGGTGGGACAGCAAGTGCTTGACGCTGGTCAAGACGAGCTCCCGGTTGCTGGAGCCGCCCCGCGCCACAACCTGCCCGCTCGGCTGGCCCGGCCCGGCTCCCCGCGTAGCTGAGGCTTCACTCATGTTCATGCACTCATCAAAGTAAGTCACCTATGGCCCGCCTGTCAAGGCCGCCAGAAAGTGGGTAGTACCAGGGACAATCCATCTCAGCTATGTTTGGCTTGCACACGGACTATGCTCGTGCACATGCAGGACGACGACGTGGCCGGCGGTGACCTCACGCGGATGGACGTGCTTGCCTTCTTGGGCCGACAAGGCCCGGCGTCGCGGGCCACGGTGGCCCGGGAGCTGGACCTGAGCCCGGCCACGGTCAGTCAGGTCACCCGGCGGCTCATACACCAAGGAGTCGTCGAGCCGCTCTACTTCGCCCCATCGGAGGGGGGCAGGCCGGGCCAGCTCCTCGGCCTTGTCGGCGATGCGGGCCGGGCGGTCGGGGCCAAAGTCGCTGCAGACCACGTCGTCCTGGTCGACGTCCGCCTCGACGGGCAGGTCATGGCAACGCACGCCGAGGAGTTCGACGCCACGGCAGAGAGTGCAGTTGACAAGCTCCTGGCCCTGCTCAGCTCGTTCCTTCAGCGTGGCGAGTCCCGGCTGCTCGGGGTGGGCGTGTGCGTACCCGGTGTCGTTCGCCGTCCTGATATAGGTGACGTCGACGCCGAGGTGCTCGGTTGGGCCGGCATGCCGCTCGGCGGCCACCTGCGCAAAGGCTTGGGCGTGCCGGTCCTCGTGGAGAACGACGTCAAGGCACTGGCCGTGGCAGAGCGCATCTTTGGCAGGGGCCGGGGACGGCCAAACTTGGTTGTCCTTACTGTCGGGCGAGGCGTCGGGTTTGCAAGCGTGTGCAACGACGCCTTGCAGCGGGGCTCTGACGGGGGGGCGGGAGAGATCGCCCACGTCGTCGTTTCCCCCAACGGCCGCGAGTGCGCCTGTGGCCAGAGGGGCTGCCTGGAGGCGTACATCGGCACGGAAGCACTCGCTGACGCAGGTCGCACGAGCGGCGTGCTGAAGAGCGGGGATGGCCTCGACCAGCTAAGGGCGTCCGCCGACCGCGGCGAGCCACGTGCGAGGGAGGTCTTTGCCCGCGCCGCCCAGCGGTTGGCCCAGGCCGTCGCACCGGTCCTGGCTGCTCTCAACCCTGACGCAGTCCTTGTATCCGGCGAAGGCGTAGCCTCCTGGCAGTACTGGGACACGTCGTTCCGCAACACCCTCGCCCACCGTCTACCACACTGGATGCGCCACCTACCTATAGAAGTGGACGATTGGGACGACACGAGCTGGGCACGAGGTGCGGCGGCGCTCGTGCTCGCGACTCCTTTCGACCGCAACGCTGCGGCCGGCGAGCAGCGCCCACAGGTGCTGGCCCGCTTGCACAGCTCCTCCAACAAGCGGCACTGACCCCCGCCCCTCACTGCTGCGGGTCTCCTGCATGCTCGTTGGCTTGACGTGACATCCAGGAGCGTCGAGGCAAGCGCTTGGTAGCCGTCATCAACGGCCCCGCTGGCGGGCTCGGGACCACCTCGGGTGGCGTGCGTACCCTTGGGCCTTTTAGCTCGGCCCGTCCTGCAGGGGGGCCCGAGCCGAGCGTGGGGTCACGTCGCAGCTACGGGTGCCCCCCCATTTGCGGAGCAGCCCGGCTGTCACCCGCAAGCGGAAATTAGTCTCCGACCCGGGTCGTCGTGGAACGCGTGTTCGGCGCCAAGAGGTTCTTGCACCACAGGCAAAGCGAGTGTATCCTTTTCCTGTTGGACTTTCTACGCTCGTTACACAAAGTAAGCTCGGTCCAACTGGGAGGGGAAAATGCATCGAGACCGCAAATGGCTCAAAGCGGGTCGCTGTGCCAGTAGCAGCCGCTCTCGTCCTCGCACCGCTGGTCGCCACAAAAGTGCCTCGGGGCCTCTTGCCCGATTGCCAAAGGTCGAGCTGGCATCGAGCAGCGACACCTTGCCTTCCACGACGTCAGCGGCGAGCATCTACCTGTGGAACTGGCAGGACATGCAGGCGATCTGGATGGCCCCGACCCTCAACCAGGCGCAGACGGCAACCTACGGGCCTCGTATCGCCGAACTTCACTACTCAGGCAACTGGGCCGTCAACCAGATCGTCGACTACACGGGGTTCTTCCGAGACGAGACCGACGGGGTCAAGTACGACCAGGCCCAGGACTTCACGACGACCGGCTACCTCGACCAGAACGGGGTGCTGCACGGCGACTACGGCACCTACAACGGCTCCCCGACACCCATCCAGATGAGCCGGGACTTCGTCATGGTCCCCAACGAACCCTTCATGGTCGTCCGCTACACGCTTACCAATCCTTCCGCGACGACGAGCTACAAGTGGAACGTCTTGGACCAGGTCCACCTCAACAACACCAACACGAGCGACAACGTAACGGGCTCCTACAGTTCGGGCACCGACACCCTCTACGCCGACATGACGGCCTCTGGCCAGTACGTGGTGTTCCTCGGCGCCATGCAGACGCCTGGCTCCTACCAGGTCGGCAACGATTCGGACTGCACAGCCAGCGACACGACGGCGAGCGCGTGGTGCCAGTTCGACGCCAACGGGACGCTGGCGGACAACAGCTCCCTGGCCACGCCGAACATGGACCTCGGTTTCCAGAACGAGGTCACCATCGCCCCAAACTCCACCCAGACCCTTTACTACTACCTCGGCATCGCGCCGACCATGTCGGCTGCCGAGGCTGATGTCGGCACCGCCAGCGGCGAAAGCGGCCCCTATTGGTACGCCCAGACCGGGACCGACTACTCCAACTGGCTCGACGCCGGCAAGACCGTATCGACGACTGACAGCGGCGTCAACACGGCCTACTTACGCAACCTCGTCGTCATAAAGAACTCCCAGAACCCTGGCGACGGGCTCTTCCCCGCCACGACGAACCCCGGCTCGTACAGCTACAAGGCCTGGGTGCGCGATTCTTCGTTCGACGCAATGGCGCTCGACGCGGCAGGCCACTACAGCGAGGCCCAGCAGTTCTGGGACTGGATGGCCGCGAACCAGGGCTCCAACGGCACTTGGGAGACGACCTATGACCTGTGGACGGGTGCCTACATATCCTTCGTGCAGCCCGAGTACGACAGCATCGGCGAGTTCCTGAACAGGAACTCGATGCACTCGGTCGAAACGCTCATCAGCGACGTCCACAACCACGCCGCCGTCGCAATGAACTACAACCTCATCTACGGAGCTTGGTCCGCGTCCGGACAAGACGGTAGCGGCGCCAACTACCAGTGGGGCCCCTGGTGGGACAACAACTGCACCAACCAAGCCAACTTCTCCCTACCGGCTGGCTTCGCCACCTCGAACATATACTTCTTCGACCCAGGGAACAGCTCATGGCAGGGCTACATCTTTGGCCGGGAAAAGGACGCCGAGGACGTCTACCCGTTTGACGGCTGGCAGATGGACCAGCTCGGTACGCTGGTCGGCAACCCCGTCTACACCTGCTCAGGTGTTGCGGTGACCCCTACGAGCGAGTTCAGCGGCTTCATCACGAACGCGTACAACGCGCTCGGTGGGGACATTGTGTTCAACGCGCCTGGGCAATATGGCCAGCAGCAGGTTGCGGCCAACCCAGACCTCACGTTCCTCTACACCGAGTGCTGGCCGTCCAACGGTCAGACGACCTGCAGACGACGATCAACGACAACACGGCTTGGAGCAACAGTACCAAGTCCACGGTGCTTGCCGCGTACCCAGACCAGGCCTATGCCAACAACTACTCAACGACAGACTCGGGCTTCTTCAACACGCCCGGTGTTCTCTACGAAGATGCCTCGATCTTCGCTTCGGGAGGCGACCACATTGAGCTCGGCGATGTCGACCATATGCTGGACGCCCCGAACTACCTGAACGAGAACTTGTTCATGCCCGCCACGCTCCAAAAGGCGATGGTCAACTATTACAACTTCCTGACGGCTTACGAGGACCTGCTGCGGGATGGTGAGACGGCGAACTCGAACACGATCGAGCTTCCGGGTGGACCACCGACCAGCACCAACGGAGCAGCCGGGACGGTGTGGACGTTCGCGAAATCGACGACCGGGACTGACGTGCTGCAGTTCATCAACCTGTTGAACCTGACGAGCACCGACTGGACGGACACCAACGCCAACCAGCCTGCGCCAACGGTGCAGAACAACGTGGAGGTGAAGTACTACTACTCATCCTCGGCCGCGCCTTCGAGCGTATATGTGGCCTCGCCTGACGTGAACGGGGGTGCAGCCCAAAGCTTGCCCTTTGCGACAGGTACCGACAGCGGTGGTAACTACGTGACCTTCACGCTCCCGTCGCTGGACTACTGGGACATGGCCTGGGTCAATTACTGACATGAGCGGCACCAGCAGTTCCAGCCCCGGGTCGTGCTACCCGTGATCCGCCACCGCCCCCATGGACGCGGCCACGCTTACCTTGTCGAGCCGGACCAAGTCGTGCCGGTACGGCCACTAGCCGGCTCGCCCTACGAGCTACGAGCGACGACGCCGGCCGGTACCGCGTCCCTCCAAGTGGAGGTGTCGGCCGGAGGTACCGCCGCTGTCGTACACGCTCTGCGACGGGGCATGGCGGTACCGGACATTGACCCCCTTTACGGCGTCACAGCGGCGCGTGCAACTGATGAGGGCCATTTGAGCCATGCAGTGGCCCGTCTCGGGGCCCAGGCAGGACGGGTATCCTGGTCCGCTCCGGGTCCGCAGCTTGAGTTCGGCGAACGCCTCCGTTACCGGTTCACCGATGGCCGGGACAACACCCGATGGTTCAGCTTGTACGCCTGCCAGTGGCAACGGGCTGGCGGCACGCTCGTGGTCGATGCCGAGGACCCCACCTTTGCCAGGCGCGTGGTCACGGACAGTCTGCGGTGGCTCGTCGGAGAGCGGGGCACGTACCGGTGCAGCTTCGCACTTCGCCTCTTTCCCGGAGAGCACGTCGTCGGTTTCGGCGAGCGCTTCAATGGGTTGGACCAACGTGGGAAACGAGCCGACATCGCGGTTTTCGACCAGTACAAGGGCCAAGGTGCCCGGAGTTACATGCCGATGCCCTTCGCCTTCGTGACCGGACCGGAACCGTTCGCCTTCCACCTTGCCACCGGGCGGAGGGCCCGCTTCGACGTGGGCGTGAGCGACCCGGGCGAGCTCAGGGTGGAAGTGGACATCGAGCCGGGTGAGGCGGCCCCGCAGCTGTCGCTCTACCTGTTCCCCGGTGAGCCCAAGGTGACGTTACCCAAGTTCTTGGAGCGAGCCGGGACGTCGGTCTCGCCGCCGCCTGAGTGGGTTTACCGGCTCTGGATGAGCGGCAACGAGTGGGACAGCCAGGCACGTGTGCTGGCCGAGGTGGAGCGGAGCGAGCGCGAGGGGATCCCGGTCGGCGTGGTCGTCATCGAGGCATGGAGCGACGAGCAGACCTTCGTCGCCTTCAACGACGCCCGTTACGCGGCCCACCCCGACGGCAGCCCTCACCGCCTCTCGGACTTCACCTTCCCCCCCGATGGGCGATGGCCGGGCCCCAAGGCGATGGTGGACAACTTGCACAGCAGGGGCATGCACGTGCTCTTGTGGCAGATCCCGCTCGTCAAGTCGGCCAAAGGCCAGGCCGGCCTGGACCGCAAGGTAATGGAGGAGCGCCGCTACTGCGTGTCTCGCGTTGACGGGAAGCCCTACCGGAACCGAGGGTGGTGGTTCCCCGGCGCTTTACTGTGCGACTTCACGAACCCTGAGGCGCGGGCGTGGTGGGCCGCGAAGCGCAGGTACTTGCTCGAGGAGGTCGGGATAGACCGGTTCAAGACCGACGGCGGCGAGCACGCCTGGGGGAACGACATCGTCTACGCCGACGGGACGACGGGCGGTGAGGCCAACAATGTCTACCCGGTCCACTACGTTGCTGCTTACCACGAGCTCATGAGGGCGAGCGGTCGTCCCCCGGTGACCTTCAGCCGTGCCGGTTTCGTCGGGTCGTCGGCCCTACCTTGCCACTGGGCCGGCGACGAGGGCTCGAGCTGGGAAGCCTTCCGCGCCTCGGTCTCGGCTGGGATTAGCGCGTCGGCTTGTGGCATAACCTTCTGGGGGTGGGACCTGGCGGGGTTCTCGGGGGAGGTGCCCACGACGGAGCT
>DAHWQF010000419.1 GCA_027334785.1 Acidimicrobiaceae bacterium | reverse complement strand
GAAGTGGACTTGCCCGAACCGGTCGGACCAGTCACGAGGATGAGCCCGCTCGGGCTGCGCAAGCTGGTGACCACCGCCGGCGGGAGCCCCAGTTCCTCGGGGGAGGGGATCTTCATCGGTATGTAGCGGAGGGAAAGAGAGCATTGGCCGCGCTGGTAAAAAACGTTGGCTCTTACCCGGCCCTGGTCGCGCCAGCTGAAAGAGAAGTCGAGCTCCCGGCCGGGCTGGAGAGCGCCCTTCAGGTGGTCGGGCGGCAACTGGCCGAGGGTGATCGCTTCGATCTCATCGCTTGTGAGCGCCGGGGCGCCGGTAAGTGGCTCCAGGCGGCCGTCCACCCGGAGCAGGGGGGCCGAACCAGCGGTGAGCAAGATGTCGGTCCCTCCCCTGCGCTCCAACTCGGCCAACCAGGTGTCCAGGTGCTGTTCAACTGCCATGCCCCCATGGTCGCCGCCTAGGCTCACGGCGGCCGCAACAGCTTCACAACCTCTCCCCAACCCGAAGCCAGAGCCGTCCTTAGTGCCGGCTGGGCTGGCGCAGACCTCTGACGCCTATCCGAAACGAGTATTCGTGCTGCTGCCTTTGGAGGCCTCAAAAAGAGTACACAGAGCGTTTTCATCACTCCTCTAAGCACCGCACGCTCGCTTTCTGCGCAAGCTATTGACTAGCCGGCGTCGGAGGGACAATCCTTCTAGGGGGTACCAACGTCCGAGGGAGGAAACGGGCATGCGCACTCGCACTTGTACCCGTACTCGTTGGTGGCCGAGCGCCGCCTCTACGCCAGCCCCCTTTGTCCCAACCCGCAACCGTGCCACCTTGGGCCTTGCCTGTCCCCCAGAAAGGGGCCCCATGTCCCAGTTCGCATGCAAAGGAGCAGGTCACAAATGATCAGGTCCATATTCCGCACCAGGCTGCGCATGACGCTCGCCACCTTGGTGGCCGCCATGGCCGCCGGCGCAACGACTACCGCAGTCGTGGTCATCGCCGCACCGCCGGCGAGCGCCCTGTCATACAACCCGGCCCCGGCCAACGTCTTCCACGCCCCCATTTCCACCATGGGGCTGGCGGCGCTCAACCACCTCGAGGCGAAGTTGCAAAAGG
The DNA here is from genome assembly GCA_027334785.1 of Acidimicrobiaceae bacterium. Classification (GTDB taxonomy): domain Bacteria; phylum Actinomycetota; class Acidimicrobiia; order Acidimicrobiales; family Palsa-688; genus JAJZYO01. Next base: position 2,613 of record DAHWQF010000419.1, on the reverse strand, counting down.
AGGTCAACGACCACAAGAACGGCGGGGGTAGTACGAGCGGCAACAGCGCCTCCTCCGGCTCCATCCCGCTCGCGGGAGGTATGTCGTCGATACCACTACCCCCTCATACGATCCGCTTCATCTCCGACTCGAGCTACATGTCCCAGAGTGAGACCACGGTCGCCGTGGACCCCTCCGCCACGTCCAACGCCACCCGGACCGTGGTGGGCGGGGTCAACGACTCCCGTTATTTCTTCTGCCCGCTGTTCGCGTCTGCCACCGCGACCGCCGCGAACTGCCCGAGCGGCTGGACACAGTCGCTCTCGGGCTTCGCCGTGTCGACCGACGGAGGCGCCAGCCTGGCGACAACGGGCTCCGACGGGACGGACACCTATGACATCCCGAGCCTTCTAGCGGGTAACCCTCACCACCCGACCTTCCTCGTGTCTTGGGGGGACCCCGGTGTCGCCGCCGCCCCAGGCGGGCTCTTTTACTACTCGTCCCTCGCCATCAGCCCAACCACCAGCGCGAACGGGGTAGAACTGTCGGTCTCCAACCCCACCCTCACGTCGGACCCAACGAGTTGCATCACCCCCTTGAGCGATCCGACCTCCAACCCGTGCTGGACAAGCACCCTCGTGTTCGGCAACCTGCTCCCCAACGCCTCCACCTTCGAGGACAAACCGACGATCGCGGTCGACATGGACAAAACCTCGCCCGACTACGGGGACGCCTACGTCGCTTGGGACCACTTCTTCTCCAACGGGACCAGCTCCGGCTACCTGGCGCGCTGTACGCCGAGCCTCGCCTGCACCATGCTCGCCGGCGGCCCCCTCCCGCCCATCTCCGGGACAGACCAGTTCGCCGCGTTCACCACACCCGTGGTCGATAGCAACGGCAATGTCTACGTGACCTGGTGCAACTTCGGCACCCCTACCACGCTCATGCCGATCACGTGCGAGCTCCGCTCGTCTGGCCCCGGCGGCACCAACTTCGGTGCCCCCGTGACGGTCCTCACCCTCGACGAGACGACTGCGACCGGCGGCGGGCTAGACGGGTACGCCACGGAGCAGTTCCGCACGGCCAACATCCCCAGCCTGGCGGTCGGCCCGCCGACGGCGAGCGGGACACCGCTTTACTTCGTGATCGATGCTTGCACAGCCGGGGACTACTACGACTTCCTCGGCCAAAATGTCCTCCCCGGCAACTGCGGGGCATCCGAAGTCTTGTTCGCTAGCTCGACCGACGGCGGCACCACGTGGTCATCCGCGCAAGACCTGACGTCGGGGTCGCCCAACGCCATCACGGCCCAGCCCTGGGTGACGGTGGACCCAACCAGCGGGGAGGTCTACGTCGCCTACTACACGACCGCCTACGACACGACTTACAACCACATGGTCGACGTGGTCCTCCAGAGCTCGACCGACGGGGGGAGCACCTGGACCCCCACCAGGCTCACCAATCCCTCGATCGAACCCGACGCGGACCCCGCCTACTTCGACTACATGAGCACTTTCGGCGGGGCTTTCCTCGTCCCCCAGTTCGGCGACTACTTCCAGGCGGCCGCCTACGACGGGACGGTGTGGACGAGCTACTGCGCCACCTACACCGCCGAGCTAGGTACCTTGCAGACCGACCCCTACCTCAACGTGACCTCGGGGTAGGCGACCACCAGGACAAGCTCAGGTAGCAGCGGCGCCGGCGCCGGCCCGTCCAGCCAGGTCGCGCTCGTGCCGGCGCCTCCCGCCACGTCCCTCCCGCCACGTCCCTCCCGCCACGTCCCTCCCGCCACGTCCCGGCATGGGGGCGGGGTACGCGGGCCTGGTGTCTTGGCTGGGGAGGTAACTGTCTTTTTTTGCCGGTCCCGAACGGGTGTTTGGTATAGTGGTCTGAGCAGTGCGACGAGCCTCGTGGCCGGCCTTGTGGGCCTCCTGTAAACCGAGCGGGTGGCGCCATTGGGCGCTCTTTTGGGCGAAGACCCACCAGGGAGGTAACGACACGTGGAGGATCAAACTGGTCCTGACTCGGCCGCGGGCAGGACCGCTTCGTCTGCAGGGACATCCACGGGGCCAAGAACGTGACGTCACCTGTCGACGCCGGCACACTCACGAACGACGCCGGCACAATCACCAATGATGCCGGCACACTCACCAACGATGCCGGCACAATCACCAATGACGCCGGCACCCTGAGCCTTACGCCGGCTTCTATCTCGCAGGCCGCCGAGGACTTCCGCCGCCTGCTTGCCGGCTTCGAGCCCGACGAGCTATCGCCGGCGAGTTGCGCCGATGTGGCCGAGGCCCTGGCCAAGACCGAAATGGCCTGCGCCGCAGCCAGGGCGAGAGCAGCAGCGAGGGCTGCCCAGGCTGGTGAGCACCGCCGGCGCGGCTTCGCCGACGCCCAGGACTGGCTCTCGTCGAGGACCGGCTCGACCATGGGCAAGGCACGCGCGGAGATGGAGACGGCGCGCCAGGCGGAGAAGCACCCGGCGATCGCCGACGCTCTCCGCCAAGGCGAAGTGTCGCTTGCTCAAGCCGAAGAGGTGGTGCGCGTGGAAGGCGAGGTCCCGGGCTCGGCCGAGGCCCTTTTGGACCTGGCACGGCGCTCCGGGCTCGGGCAGCTGCGAGAAGAGGC
>DAHWQF010000418.1 GCA_027334785.1 Acidimicrobiaceae bacterium | reverse complement strand
TCTCTCACCAAGCGGCGCGCCGAAGACAACGGTGCCGCGGGCGCGCCCCGGTCGCCGGAACCTGGCCCCGAGCCTGGCCACGAGACGAGACGCAGTAGCTACGGCGAGGTACTCCTCGGCGACCGGGCCCTCAGGTGGCAACGAGCGGCAGCTGATGTCATCGATGGCCCCTACGATCAACTCCAGGTAGCACTCGGCGGGAGGGTGGCCTGCCGCCAGTGCCTGTTCAAGCACCCGCCACGCCGCCGTCTCGTCCCCGGCGGCCAACGTGCGGCGCAACCGCGCCCGCCAGGCCTGGACGGAGGCATCCTCACTGGCACCCGGCCCATCTCGGCGGCAAGTGCTCGAGACGCGCCGAGAAGCCGTGAACATAGCGAGGTCCGTGGGATCGACAACCCACCCGGCCCCGGCGAGCCTCGCCGGAAGCCGCCCGGTCCTCACGTAACGGTAGGCGGTCATGTAATGCACACTGAGCAAGGCCGCCACCTGCTTCAGGTTGAGCTCGCCACCTGGGACCACATCCACGACCCGACCATACTGCGATGGCGCTGCGGCCTACCCGTTTAGCACTCAATCCGACCTGTTGACACACATGTAGTTACAGGGGTGTAATCGACAACGACCCCACCGCTGACCGGGTCGGCTGGAGCACATGCGGCGACCGGGGTCAGCGGGAACTGTCCAGACGTTGCAGAAAAGCAGCTGGAGGAGGAACTGTCATGACGTTAACGGAGGCCAGGGAGCCCGCCGGTGCCGACGAGGCCCTCCCGAGCCCGATGCGGGTACGAAAGCGCGACGGCTCGCTCGATCCGGTCGACGTGAACAAGATCGTCCGAGCAGTCGCGCGTTGCTGTGGAGGCCTCAACGGGGTCGACCCGATGAGAGTGGCCACGCGGACCATAAGCGGCTTGTGTGATGGCGCAAGTACCGAGGAGCTCGACGCCTTGTCAATCCGGACCGCTACCTCTCTCGTGGTCGAGGAGCCTAACTACTCTCGCCTGGCCGCCAGGCTCCTGTCCACCGTCATCGCGAAGGAGGTCGCCAACCAAGACATCCACTCTTTTTCGCAATCCATTGCCGTGGGCAACGAACTCGGGGTGGTCGGAGACGAGACGGCGAACTTCGTTGCCCGTTACGCCCGAAAACTCAACACCGCCATTGCTACAGAGCGCGACGACAACTTTGAGCTGTTCGGGCTGACGACGCTTTACGATCGCTACCTGCTGCGCCACCCCAAGACGCGCCACGTGCTCGAGTGCCCGCAGTACTTCTTCCTTCGCGTCGCATGCGGCCTGGCCACTTCCCCTGAAGACGCCATCGAACTGTACGGTTTGATGTCTGCTCTCGAGTACCTCCCCTCCAGTCCTACCCTTTTCAACTCGGGCACCGCCCACCAGCAAATGTCCTCGTGCTACCTGATGGACTCGCCAAGAGACGAGCTCGGGTCGATCTACGAGGCCTATGCCGACATCGCCAGGTTGTCAAAGCACGCTGGGGGCATCGGAGTCGCCTTCCACCGGGTCCGCTCCCGGGGCTCGCTCATTCGTGGGACCAACGGGCTCTCCAACGGGGTCGTGCCGTGGCTGAAGACGCTCGACTCTTCGGTAGCGGCGGTCAACCAGGGTGGCCGACGAAAGGGTGCGGCCTGCGTCTACCTAGAGAGCTGGCACGCGGACATCGAGGAGTTCCTCGAGCTGCGCGACAGTACAGGCGACGAGGGGCGGAGGGCACGCCACATCAACATCGCCAACTGGGTGCCCGACCTGTTCATGAAGCGCGTCGAGCACGACTGGGTCTGGTCTCTGTTCGACCCCAAAGAAATACCCGAACTGTGCGACCTCTATGGCGAAGAGTTCGAGCGGGCCTACCTCGACGCTGAAGGAGCTGGCCGCTTCGTACGCCAGGTCCCCGCGCGCCAACTGTTCGCCAGGATGCTGCGCACATTGGCCGAGACTGGCAATGGTTGGATGGCCTTCAAGGACGCCGCCAACCGCAAGTGCAACCAGGCGGCGTCCCCGGGACAGGTCGTACACCTCTCGAACCTCTGCACCGAGATCGTCGAGGTGAGCTCCGACACCGAAACCGCCGTTTGCAACCTCGGATCTGTCAACCTGGGGCGCCTCGTCCGCGACGGCGCGTTCGACTTCGCCCGCCTGGGCCAAGTTGTGGGTGCGGTGGTACCGTTCCTCGACCGGGTCATCGACCGCAATTACTATCCGACGCCGCGCACTGCTACCTCCAACGACCGGTGGCGACCCGTAGGCCTCGGGTTGATGGGCCTCCAAGACGTGTTCTTCCAGCTCGACCTGGCCTTTGACAGCGCCGAGGCACGGCAGCTGTCACGGCGCATCGCGGAGGAAACCTACTTCCATGCCCTGTGGACATCGAGCGAGCTAGCAGAATCCGATGGCCCGCACCAAGCCTTTTCTGAAACGCACGCCGCCCGGGGACGTCTTCAGTTCGACCTATGGGACGTGGTGCCGTCTGGACCTGAGCGCTGGCAGCGGTTGCGGGAACGGGTCGCTCGCTTCGGGTTACGGAACTCGCTCCTCGTCGCCATTGCCCCGACTGCGACCATCGCCTCGATCGCCGGCTGTTATGAGTGCATCGAGCCCCAGGTCTCCAACCTGTTCAAGCGTGAGACCCTCTCGGGGGAGTTCCTGCAGGTCAACACCTACCTGGTGCGGGAGCTACAGCGCCGGGGGCTTTGGGACGAAGCCCTTCGTTCGAAGATCAAGGCGGCAGACGGGTCCGTCCAAGACATTCAGGAGATCCCCTCGCAGCTGAAGGCTGTCTACCGCACGGCGTGGGAGATCCCGATGCGCTCACTAATTGACATGGCCGCCGAGCGCGGCCCCTTTATCGACCAGAGCCAATCGCTCAACTTGTTCGTGGCTGCACCCACCATCGGGAAACTCTCCTCGATGTACCTGCACGCCTGGAAGCAAGGGCTCAAGACCACCTACTACCTGCGATCCCGTCCCGCCACCCGGATCTCAGCCGCCACCGTCCCGGTCGGCGACGCGCCGGTGGTGCCTATACGAAGTGAGCCACCTGACTCTAGAGCTTTGACTTGTTCCCTGGAAAGCCCTGGGACCTGCGAGGTGTGCGACTGATGACGCTCATGGAGCCCGTCACGGCCATCGTCCAACCTGCGGTCTCCCCGGCCAAGCTGGCAAGCACGCGCCCGGACGCGCACGCACTTCTAGACCCTGGGCTCGACCTCACGCTTCGCCCGATGCGCTACCCCAAGTTTTACGAGCGCTATCGAGCGGCCATCCGCAATACCTGGACCGTCGAGGAGGTCGATTTTTCTGACGACCTGGTCGACCTGGACCAGCGGCTCCTGCCGGCCGAAAAACGACTGGTGAAACGCCTGGTCGCTTTCTTCGCCACCGGGGACTCAATCGTGGCCAACAACTTGGTCCTCAACTTGTACAAGCACATCAATGCGCCCGAAGCCCGGCTCTACTTATCTCGCCAGCTTTTCGAGGAGGCGGTCCACGTCCAGTTCTACTTGACCCTCCTCGACACCTACCTGGCAGACGACCACGAGAGGGCCGAGGCGTTCGCGGCGGTCGAGAATATCCCCTCCATCCGGGCCAAAGCACAGTTTTGCTTCCGCTGGAGCGACTCGCTCGCCACCCTTGAACGCGTCGAGTCACAACAGGACCGCCGGGCCTTCCTTTTGAACCTAGTATGTTTCGCCGCCTGCATC
>DAHWQF010000417.1 GCA_027334785.1 Acidimicrobiaceae bacterium | reverse complement strand
CTGGGAGTACTTTCCGGTGGCGTTGCTGATCAAGTCTACGCTGCCGTTTTTGATGCTGCTGGGTCTGACGCCGCTGGCTTGGCGATGGGGGCGAAGGCGGATCCTTGCAGCGCCGGCGGGCGCTGGAGGACCGAGCCGCCGAGCGACGACGCCGCCGGCCGGGCGCTGCTCGGCCTCGGGGTAGCGGCCGTCGCCGCCCCGTGGGAGGCCGTACGCGAGCGTGCCGGGAGGCTGTTCGTTGAGGCGGCTGGCTTCCGTTCCTCCTGGCCGCGGGCTGCCGCCTACGCCGCTCTAGGCGCAGCCGAGGTAGCCCTCTCTCCCCACGCGGATGGGCGGTACCGTGAGGCGGCGCGGCGTCTGCTGGCCGGGGCCGCGGAGGTCCTGCCCCTACCCGCCGGCTCCCCGAGCGAGGAGCGATGGGGGCGGCTCGATGACGGGCGGCTCGATGACGGGCAGGCGCCCGGGAAGCGCAACTGGCGCTGGCCCGAAGCGCGCCTCACCTATGCCAACGCCCTCCTGCCCGCTGGGTTGCTGGCCGCCGGCGAGGCACTCGGGCGCGACGACTTGGTCGTCGGGGGGCTCGATCTCCTTGACTGGCTGGTCGACGAGGAGGCTCTGGAAGGCCGTTTCAGCTTTGCGCCCGTTGGGGGGCGAGGGCCGGACGGGCCCAAGCCGGCGTGGGACCAGCAGCCCATAGAGGCTACCGCGATGGCCAACGCCTGCGCCTGGGCGCTCCGCCTCTCAGGAGAAAAACGTTGGCACATGCCGCTCAAAGCGGCACTTTGGTGGTGGTTAGGCAGCAACGACGGCGCCGCCCTCGTTTGGGACCCCGCCACGGGCGGCGGTCACGACGGCCTCCACCCCGACGGCGTCAACGCCAACCAGGGGGCGGAGTCGACGATCGCGTTAGTCGGGGCTATGGTGCTCGCTCAGGCACAGGCCTTGAGCGCGTCGAGCAGGCTGGAGACCGAGGCACTCGCGGCGCCGACATAGCGGTCGGCCGCCCCATAAGTCAGGTAGATGTGGTCACCTTGACGGTGCGCGCCCTGCACAAACACCACCTTGTCCACGTCGCCCTGGCGCTCCCACTCGAGCTCGGGCTCGAGCACTGCCGCGGGGAGGCGGGAAACCACCTGGCCGGTTGCCGGGTCAAGGAGGGCGACGTTCATGGTGTAAGAACCATCCGCACGCCGCTCGTGGAAAAAAAGGAGCAGGCCGGCATCGGTCTCGACCGGCGGCGCCCCCGCCCCGACCCCGAGCGCGCCGGCGCTCGGTGTTAGCAGCGTATGGGAGGGTAGCTGGGCCATGTAGGCCTCCCAGTAACCCGCGGGGGGGTCCCAGAGGTGCTCGAGGTCGTCGAAGACGGCGAGTTGCATGTTTGGGTAGATCCGGTGGACGAGAGCAACCTGGCCGCCGGACAAGGAAAAGACAACCGCATCTTTGTCTGGGACCCCCTCGGGCCCGAGCACGCGGCCGCTCCCCTCCTCCAGCCACCACCTGCCCTCGCCCCATACAAGACGGTGCGCCCCTATGCGCCAAGGAAGGCCGCTGCCCGTAGGAGGCAGCCAGGTATAGGTCATTACGAACTGCTCGCCGCCCCGGTTGGAAACGCGCTGGACACGCGGGTCTTCGAAGCACTGTGCCCCGTCGGTGCCAGCGCCGGCTAGCACGTAGCCGAACCGGTACGCCAACCCGTCTGCCGACGTGAGCACCACGATGTCGGAGTTGTAGTCGACGAACCGGTCCCCCGGCCCATGGTTGCGGCGGTACCCCGAGCGGACCGCCCTCGCGAATAAATGGAACTCCCCCTCGTGGTGCACGACCCCGGCATTGAACATGGCACCGTACCCGGGCGCCATCGTCGCCTCCGCCACCGGCCGGCGGGCGAGGCGCGTCACATGGCGCCCCGGGCCCCCACCCGGCTCACCGGCCCCGTGGCCGTCCTCGACCTCTCCCCAAGTCCTCATATGGTTGTTGTCGGCTCCGCTGGTAACCTGTTGAACACGCAAGGATAGAGGACACGATGAGCCCAAACGCGGACCCCCGCGAACTCTTCCGCCGTTTCGCCGCCAATCCTATCATTACCGCGGCGCATTTCCCACGCATGGTGAACGCTGTGTTCAACCCTGGGGCGACGGTCTTGGGCGATAGGACCCTTTTGCTCTTCCGTGTCGAGCACCGCACCGGGCTGTCTTCGCTCGCCGTGGCAACGAGCAGCGACGGCCTGACCGGTTGGGAGATAGACCCTCTCCGCGGACTTGAGCCGCTTCCCGGCCACTTCGGGGAGCACTGGGGCGTTGAGGACCCGAGGATCACCAAGGTGGACGACGAGTACTTGGTCGTCTACGTGGGCTACTCGCAGGGAGGCCCCCTCGTATGTCTGGCCAGGACACGTGACTTCACCTCCTTCGAGCGCGGGGGGGTCCTGCAGCCGCCCGAGGACAAAGATGCCGCATTGTTCCCCGAGCGCTTCGGGGGCCGCTGGGCGCTCGTCCACCGGCCGGTGCCCTCAGGCGCCGGCTTCGGGGCGCACGTGTGGATATCGTTCAGCCCCGACCTTCGCCACTGGGGCGACTCCCGGGTGCTGCTGCCGGCCCGCCGGGGCGGCTGGTGGGACGCGAACAAGGTGGGGCTCGGGCCTCCCCCACTTCTTACCCGCGACGGCTGGCTCGTTTGTTACCACGGCGTGCGGGTAACGGCGTCGGGTTCGCTCTACCGCCTTGGCCTTGCCTTGCTCGAGCGCGATGACCCGACCAGGGTGCTCGCTCGGGGCAACGAGTGGGTCTTCGGCCCCCACGAGCCTTACGAGCGCCACGGCGACGTCAACGGCGTGGTGTTCCCGTGCGGTTGGGTGCTCCGCGACGACGGGGACACACTGCACCTTTACTACGGCGGGGCTGACAGCGTCGTTTGTGTTGCCGAAGCGAGCCTCGCCACCCTGCTTAGGTATCTGGAGAGCCACCCCTTTGCTGAGGACACCGGCCGAGTCGACGACCTCGGGCCCTTCTCGCCGGCGGGCCCCTGAGCGGGAGGCCACCAGCTCCATGGGCGTGGTGGCTTCTATGGGGACAAGTTCCTTATGAGGCCGGCCCCTTCTGCATGCCGGCGAGCGTGCTCCAATTGGTGAGGCCGTCGATCACGCCCTCACGGCTCACGCAGTAGGCGCCGGCACGGCACGCGAAGTCGATAGCGTCGGGCAGCGATGCGCCCCGGGCCAGAGCGGCCACCAGGGCAGCACTAAAGGCGTCCCCCGCCCCCGTCGTGTCCCGGGCCTCTGCCGGGTAGGCTTCGAAGCTTTCGAACCCAGCCGAGCTGGCCCAAAGCGCGCCGCGTGGACCCAAGGTCACGACGATATTGTGGGCCCCGTTTTCCAACAGTGCCGAGGCCTGCGATTCAATTGTCCCACCCTCAGGGCCGCCCAGGCCCCGGCTCAATAATGCCAGTTCGGTCTCGTTGGGCGTGATGATGTCGAAATAGGTGAGCGCCCCGGGCGGCAGGGGTCTCGCGGGGGCGGGGTTGAGCACGACGCGCCGACCCCCGGATCTCGCCCATCGACCAACGTCGACAGCCAATTCGGCCCTGCACTCCAACTGCAGCAGGACGAAACGGCTCGCGCCTATGTTGTCGCCCAAGGCTACGACGTCGTCCAGGCAGAGTTCCAGGTTGGCGCCCGGGGCCACCACGATGCTGTTCTCCCCGTCGGCCTGGACGACAATAAAGGC
>DAHWQF010000416.1 GCA_027334785.1 Acidimicrobiaceae bacterium | reverse complement strand
CGCGGCCGCCTCGGGCTAGGGTCTAAGCCCGATGGCCTACAAAGTCTCCAACGTCCATGCCCTGGAAATCCTCGACTCCCGAGGGAGGCCGACCCTCGAGGTCACGCTCCAGTTAGACGGCGGCGCCACAGGAGTAGCGGGCGTGCCCTCAGGTGCTTCCACGGGTAGCCGCGAAGCAGTCGAGCTGCGCGACGGCGACTCGAAGCGCTGGAAGGGCGCCGGCGTCACCAAGGCCGTCGCCAACGTGAACGGCGAGATCAACAAATTGGTCGCAGGACGCTCGTGGAAAAGCCTCGAAGAGCTGGACCGCGCCGTCATCGAGCTCGACGCCACGCCCAACAAGAGCCGCCTGGGGGCCAACGCCACCGTAGGGGTGTCGATGGCTGCGGCCCGCGCCATGGCCGTGGAGGACGGCCAGCCGCTTTACCGTTGGCTGGCCACCGACGAGAGCTTGATGCGGCTCCCGGTCCCCCATTTCAACGTCGTGAACGGTGGCGCCCACGCCCAGAACGAGCTCGAGTTCCAAGAGTTCATGCTCGCCCCCCTCGGCGCCCCGAACATCGCCGAAGCGGTGCGGGCGGGGGCCGATATCTACCAGGCCCTCCGAGGCATCTTGCACGCCAAGGGCCACTCCACGGGCCTCGGTGACGAGGGGGGTTTCGCACCCGCGCTCGCCACCCCCGAAGATGTCCTCGACCTGCTCGTGGAGGCGATCGAGGCGGCGGGCTACACACCGGGGCGCGGAGGGGTGGCACTGGCGCTCGACCCGGCGGCTTCGGAGATGCGCGAACCGGACGGCACCTACCGCTATTCGACCGGCACCCAGTTGACTACCGACCAAATGATCGACCGCTACGAGGAGCTGACCAGCCGTTACCCCATCTGGTCGGTCGAAGATGGCCTCGGGGAGGACGACTGGGAGGGATGGGAAAGGCTGACCGCTCGCCTCGGCGGCCGCGTGCAGCTGGTAGGCGACGACATCTTCGTCACCAACCCCTCCATAATCCGGGAGGCGATCGCCCGCAAGGTCGCCAACTCAGCGCTCATCAAGGTCAACCAGATCGGTACGGTCACCGAGACCATGGAGGCGATCTCGGTGTGCCGGGGGGCGGGCTACACCCAGTTCATCTCGCACCGCTCTGGCGAGACGCCCGACACCTTCATCGCCGACCTGGCTGTCGCCAGCGGCGCCGGCCAGCTGAAGGCGGGCGCTCCCGCCCGCGGCGAGCGCGTGGCCAAGTACAACCGCCTCATCGGTATCGCAGCGGAGAACCCCGCCCTCCCCTACGGGATGCCCGGCCGGCGCTAGCTGCCGGCCCGGTCCCGCGTCCTGGTCCCGCGCCGGCCCGGTCCCGCGTCCTGGTCCCGCGCCGGCCCGGTCCCGCGTCCCGGTCCCGCGCCGGCCTGGTCCCGTGTCCCGGTCCCGCGCCGGCCTGGTCCCGTGTCCCGGTCCCGCGGCGGGCGTCCCGGCACGTGGCCGGCGGGCCGGCCTTCGGAACGTGCCCGCCGTCCAGTGCACGGTCCTCCCGCCGCTCGCCCTTGATGGGTCGAGATCGGGCAGGCGCTGCGCCCTCCATCGGGCGGGACGGCGGTGCCGAACCTCCCGCCGCGTGACGCCGGCGTGGCAGCCAGGTGGCTTATGGCAGTCGGGCTGGCCTTGGGTACTCAGCTGGCGGCGGAGCGGAGGCGCTGGCTGGCGCCGACGAGCGGCTTCGCAGCTTGTAGGAGCCAGTCCAGGCTACGCTTCAACTGGTCCGGCGAGCTGTCCAAGGCCAGGTCTCCCTCGACGTCGGAGATGGCGCAGGAGAGCACGAACAAAAGGTCGTCGAGGCCCTCCACAGCCTTACGGGCCACTATTAGGTCCGACTCGGCGAGGCCGAGCTCGCGTGCACGTTTCCGGGCCTCGAAGTCCCGCTGGCGGCAGCTACGTCGGCAGTAACGGCGGGGGCGGCCAGCCCCGGCGGCGGGAGGGAGGTGTGCACCGCACCAGGCGCACACAGCCTCACGACCGCTCACCGCTTTGAAATTAGCCGAGCTGAAACGAACTGGGCCGGTCCTGCCGATAAGTGAATTTGCCCAGGCGCGCCGAAGTTGTAGCTTGGTGCGGTGGCACGTCGCTTGGAGATCGAGCTGACGAGCGCGCGGCCCGACGGCACCTGGACATGGCGTGCCGCCGGCGCCCTAGAGCCGCGCGGGTCGCTTGACGCCTCGCTACTCTACGAAGGAGCCAAAGCGGGCGACGTGGTGCGAGCCGAGACTGAGTTCGGGATCGAGGGCATCACGGTGATCGGTGTGGAGCCTCCCCGGGCACCCGCGGCCGAGGAACAAAACCGCATAGAGATACTGGCGCGCCCGGCCGCACCCGGCGTCACGGCACAGCTAGCGGGCCGGGGCCGGCCCCTCGGAGAAGAACGGCGCCGGGAAGACCGGGGTGGGCGCGAGCGGGCAGCACGCACCAGGCCGGGTGGCCGGCCGCCGAGCACACCAGTTCCCGGCGCGCGGCGGGGTGGGGAGCGGGCGCCCGGGGGCGAGCCCGGACGGCGCGGCCGGGCCGAGCATGCACCTCAGGCGGTGTCTGACCAAGCCCAAGTTAGGGAGGCGGCCCGGGAGGGGCCCGGCCGAGGTCCCGAAGCTCAAGCCCGGCGGGGCAGGGCCAAAGAAGTCGAGACCGCTGCCAGGGCGCACCCAGGACGGCGGGCGGAGGGCAAGCCGGAAGCTACAAAGACGCGCCGCGAAGCTGGCGGCGGACAGCACCAGCGCCGGCTCAGCCCAGCCAGCACCCACCGCAACGCCATGCTGGAGAGCCTCCCCCCAGAGCAGAGGCCGATCGCTCAACAGCTCCTTCGAGGGGGGATACCCGCAGTACGGACCGCTCTTTTCTTTGAGCGTGAGCGGGCGAGGGAGGAAGGCCGGCCCGAGCCGAGCACCGAGGGCGTCATTGCTATCGCAGAGTCGCTGGTCACGAAGGTAAAGGCGGCAGAGTGGCGCGACCGTGCCGAGGCCGCAGTGTCGGCAGGTGACGCCCTCGCGACAAGGGATCTTCGGGCCCTCGTGAACGGCTCCGACGTAGCTCGCGACGAGGCTTCGAGGGAGCTGGTCGTGGCCCTGCGGGAGATGCTTGAACGCCGGGTCGAGGCGAACCGCCAGGCCTGGGCGGAAGAGGTGGCCCGCCACCTCGATGCCGGACAAGTGATCCGGGCGCTGAAGCTCTCCTCTCGGCCCCCTGACCCGGGGGGTCGGTTCTCTGCGGAGCTCGCCGTACGGCTTCGCGACGCCGCCAGCGAGGCGCTCTCGCCCAGCCTCACCCCCGAGCGGTGGCTGGCCCTGCTGGCCGTGGTGAGCGAAAGCCCCGTCCGCCGGACGGTCAAGCCCCAGGGCCTGCCCCCCTCTCCCCCACCCGAGCTCCTCGAGGCTGCTCGTCAGCAGTGTGGTCGCATCCCTGCGCTCGCGCCGCTGCTCGGGATCAGCGTTCCCCCGCCGCCCGGGCCAGTCCGGCCCAACGTCCCGACCAGGGCGGCGCCAGGCCGGCGCCCTCTGCGCCCTTCCAGGCCGGTGGCCTCCTCGCGGGCAAACAAGCGTCCCTCGCCCACCGGCGCTCCGCCGGCGGCAGCCCCGCCCGCTGACGCGGCAAGGGCTGAGGTGGAGCCGGCGCCCACAGCCTCCCCGCCGGCTGACGCGGCGCCGGCGATCCCAGCTGCCGAGGTGGCGCCGCCGCTGGTAACCCCGCCGGCTG
>DAHWQF010000415.1 GCA_027334785.1 Acidimicrobiaceae bacterium | reverse complement strand
CAACGGGCCGGAACAGGCCTGCAGACCAGCAGAACGCTTCCACGGAGCTACCTTACTATGTAATATTGAGTATGGTGCCAGAACGGACCGTAGCTCACGCTGCGCCGGACCGTCCCCTCTCTGAGTCTGTATGTGTCCATGTAGTGGCCCTGATCAACACTACGCCCAGGGGCAACAGCTGCCGCTTCGAACACCTCCGCTACCATCGACGACTCAAAGCGACAGGATTGTCCTCCCATACACGGCTCAACTTTGCTTGTCCGGGAAGTGTACGTTGCCCTTGTTGCCGGACACGCATTCTGAACACGGCAGCGACACTGAGCTTGTGGTGATGGCGCCATGCCTACGACCGAACGACTAAAGAAGGCAACCAGGCCCCCCAAGAGGGGGGCCATCTCCATCACGGCTAGCGACAGCCCTGGCAGCGCCGGCGGCAAGGCCAAGCCATACGGGCGGCCTGCGGCCGGCCTTGACCCCGGCGCCATCATGCACATGGGGACGTTCAGTGTCGCGGCTATCTCCAAATCGCGTGTCGCATAACAGCCCTCTCTGCTCGCCGTCTCCGAAGCGCCGACAGTTACATAGGGGTGCCGGACATTTAAGAGATTGGGAGAGCGAGGACCGTGCTCCCGCCTGGAGAGGAGGATGGTGACATGAAGGAAGGTTCTGACACGTTGATCGCTGCCCCGTGGCATCACCCGACCTGGTCGTGGTCGTTGCCTGCGTCTTCATGCCCGTGTTAGCGCTCTGCGCGCGCGCTGGCTGCGGGACGACGGCGTTGTGAGCCGAGTGGCAACACGTGGCCTTCGCGGTTTTGCGCTGACCCAACTGCGCGAACGCCCCGGAAGGGCCGCAGCCATTGGCGCCGGTGTGCTTGTCGCCGCTCTGTCCTTTGGGCTCCTCTCGTCGGAGACAGCCACAAGCAACCTGGCGGTGACAAAGACCGTCAAGGACAACTTTCGTGCGGCCTACGACATCCTGGTCCGCCCCAAGAACGCTCAGACTCCCTTCGAGGAGCACAACCATGTAGTCGATAGCGGCTTCCTCTCTGGCCTGTTCGGGGGCATCACGCTCAAGCAGTACGACCAGATCAAGTCCCTCTCTGGCGTGGCCCTCGCGGCTCCTGTCGCCAACGTCGGGTACTTCCTCCTGACTGACCGGGTGTTCGTGCCGTTCCCGAAGTCAGTGCGACCGACGTCTACTCCACAGATCTATGAGGTCACTACCTCCTGGGCCGTTCACCACGGCCTGTCGGACTATCCGGGCGCGACCTTCTACCTCTACTGGACTCCGCAGACCCTCACGTTTAGGAGCTCCGATACCGAAGATGGGACCGAGACCATCGCCGGCGAACGGCTTCACGTTTGCGAAGGTTTCGCCCGCAGCGCCCCGCAGACCAACGTCGTGTACAGGCGAGTCGACGGCAAGCGAGTCCCCGTGCTCGAGATAGGGAAGATACCCCACCCCTACGCCCTACAACCGCTGCTTGACTGCGCCTCGCCGAAAGTCGTCGTCACAGGGGCAGCCCTCCACGCGTTGTCAGCGGGTAAAGGACCCCGCAGCTACGTGATAAGGACGGCAGAGGACTCAGAGCAAGTGGGTGCCGAGCCGTCGGGTCAGCTCGGCGCCATAGTCAAGGTCAAGATCCCGGTCCTTATCGCGGGGATCGACCCGACGGCCGAAGCCGCCCTCGTCGGCCTCAAGGGGGCTATGCAGTCCGGGAACTACCTGCGCGATGGCGAAGGACTGAGCGCTCCGACGACCTTCAGCGAGACAGCCCCCGGTGCGCCCAAGTTGCGGACCTACCCGGTCATCGCGAGCACGGACACCTACCTTGACGAGGACGCTCGGCTCACCATCCACCGATTGCGGCTCCCCTCCGGGGTAAACGTAGCCAAGGAACTTGCGTCACAGAACGCGTACACGTTTGTCACGCACCTGAGTGGCCCTGTGGTCGGCCACTCCTCGCTCAGCCCTAACACCGCCTGGGACGAAGCTCTCGCCAACTTTTCCACCAAGTTCACTGTCTCCTACCTCTCTCCTGGCTACTGGAGGGTGTCCTCCACCTCGGACCACGTGATAAACGGGAAGATCACGCCGCGTACAGTGAAGAACGACCCAAGCGTCTGGGCCAACAACAGTTCGTCGCCCTCCACAATCGGGATCTCGCTTGCCCCGCCGGGGAGCAACGACACCTGGTACCGCAGCCTCACGGTCTTTGGGCAGTCGGGTGCCGACCGCAAGGTGGAGGGCCAAGAGGTACGCCTCGCCCCGTTCCCGAGGCTTGTGGGAACCTTCGACCCCGCTAAGCTACGCGGCTTCTCCCCGCTGTCGAGGGTACCCTTGCAGACGTTCTACCCGCCGACGGTCACTGCCAGCGACGCCGCGGCCAAAGCTGTGCTCGGTAGGTCCCCGCTCGGGCCCACGACCAACCTCGGCGGTTACCTGTCCCAGCCACCCCTCCTCCTGACGACGCTGAAGGGGGCAATTGCCCTGGACAACGGTGAGCGACTCTCCTACAGCGAGATCGAGCCCAACGGCAACGGTACCACGAAGAAGTTCCACATCGAAGCTTACCAGGGCGCCTCCCCGAAGGCCCCCATTTCCACCATCCAGGTGCGGGTGAAAGGTGTGACCGGCCCAAACACGCTCAGCCTGGCGAGGATAAAGGTTGTCGCCGAGGAGATAGAGGCCACGACCCACCTCACGGTCAACATCACGGCCGGCAGTTCCCCGACGCCAGAGCTCATCCAGCTCTCAGCCGGCAAGTTCGGCCAACCGCCGCTCCTCGTCAAGCAGGGCTGGGTGAAAGAAGACGTCGACTCCGCGATAATACAGGCGCTCAGCGGTGAGGACCTGGCTCTCTCGCTGCTCGCAATAGGGATTTGCGGTCTAGCTGTCGCCGCGGCTACCGCAGCGAGCGTCCGCCAGAGGAGGAGGGAGATAGCCGTCCTTTCGGTCCTCGGTTGGTCCGGACGCTCAACCTTCGCTCTCGTCGTGGGCGAGGCCGCCGTGGTGGGCCTCTTGGCCGGCGCGCTTGGTGGCGCCGTCTCGGTCGGCTTGGCCCTGGCCGGTTCGCTCCACATCCCGGTGCTGCGTCTGGTGCTCGTGATCCCCGTGGCGGTGGCCCTAGCAGTGCTCGCGGCAGCACTACCCGCCAGGCTGGCGGCGCGGGTGCCACCGCTCGACGCGCTCCGGCCCCCGGTGACCGCGGGCCAGAGCCACAAGCGCGTCCGAGGGACGACTTCGCTCGCGTTCGCCAACCTGCTTCGGGTGCCCGGTCGCTCCGGTCTCTCTCTCGTGACGCTGGCGGCAGGGGTGGGGGCCTTGGCTTTTGTCGTCGGCCTCGGCCTGGCCTTCCGGGGAGCGGTCGCCGGGACGCTCCTTGGCAATGTGGTCGCCCTGCGTGTCCGGGGCGTCGACGTAGTCTCCGCAGTCCTAGTAGTGGTGGTGGGGGCAGGGGCCGCGGCGGACGTCCTCGTCGTGTCGCTCAGGGAGAGATCGGCCGAGCTTGCCACGCTTCGCGCCCTCGGGTGGGCCGAGCAGGGGGTAGCCTTGGTGGCCGCGACAGAGGGGCTGATGATCGGCATAGCCGGCTCCCTTCTCGGGGCTGTGCTGGGGGCCGTTACTGTCGCGCTCTTGGGCGGTCACATGGGCCCAGTCGCGCTCACGGCTGCACTAGCTTTCCTGGGAGGCGTAGTTGTGACGACCGCGGCTATGGCCCTTCCCGTTGCTAGGC
>DAHWQF010000414.1 GCA_027334785.1 Acidimicrobiaceae bacterium | reverse complement strand
AAGTCGACGCCCTTCGCCGCTCAGCTCGCCGCAGAGGCTTGCGCCAGGCGGGCCATGGAGCACGGCGTGCGCAAGGTGGACGTCCTCGTGAAGGGCCCGGGCTCGGGCCGGGAGACCGCCGTGCGCACGATCATGAACACCGGGATAGAGGTGTCTGGGATAAAAGACGTCACACCGGTCCCGCACAACGGCTGCCGGCCGAAGAAGAGGCGGAGGGTCTAGGCGATGGCGCGTTATACGGGCGCGGTCTGCAGGCTGTGCCGGCGGGAGAAGATGAAGCTGTTCTTGAAGGGCCCCAAGTGCGACACGACCAAGTGCCCGATCGAGCGCCGGCCCTACCCGCCGGGCGCCCACGGCCGCGACCGTGCCCGGCAAGGGTCTGAGTACCTGGCTCAGCTGCGCGAGAAGCAAAAGGCAAAGCGCATCTATGGGGTCCTCGAAAAGCAGTTCCGCAACTACTACGAAGAGGCCAACCGCCAGAGGGGCATAACCGGTGAAATCCTCCTCAGGATGCTCGAGCTGCGCCTCGACAACATCGTCTTCCGGGCCAACTGGGGCGCGAGCCGCTCGCAGGCCCGCCAGCTCGTCCGCCACGGCCATGTGCTCGTAAACGGCCGGAGGGTGACCATCCCCTCTTACCGAGCACGCCGAGGCGACGTGGTCACACTGAAGGACCGGGCCCGTACCATGATCGTGGTGCGCCACAACCTCGACACGCTGGGCCGCCAGATCCCCCAGTGGCTCGAGGCAGGCCAGGAGGGCTTCGAGGTGACGGTGCGCGATCTGCCGCTTCGCGACCAGATCGACATCCCGGTGCGCGAGTCGCTCATAGTCGAGCTCTTCTCGAAGTAAACGCAGTTCTAGGAGGCGACCACAACATGTTGATCATCCAGCGCCCGACCGTCGAAGCCTTGGGCGAAGAGGAAAACGACCGCCAGCGCTTCACCATCGGGCCGCTAGAGCCCGGCTTCGGCCACACCTTGGGGGTGTCGTTGCGCCGGACGTTGCTGTCTTCGATACCCGGCGCGGCGGTGACCCAGGTGCGTTTCGACGACGCCCTCCACGAGTTCACTACCCTTCCGGGTGTCAAGGAAGACGTCACCGACATCATTTTGAACCTGAAGGACATCGTGCTCCGGGTGGAAAGCGAAGAGCCCGTCACGCTGCGGCTCGACTCTCGGGGCCCCGCCGTGGTCACGGCGGGCGACATCCACACCACCGCCGACGTCGAGATCCTAAACCCCGAGCTACCGCTGGCCACGCTCAACCCGAAGGGGCGGCTGGCTTGCGACATCACGGTCGAGCGGGGCCGCGGGTACGTACCGGCAGAACGCAACAAGCGTTCCTCGACCATCGGGGTGATACCGGTCGACTCCATCTTCTCGCCCATCCGGCTCGTCGCTTTCTCGGTGGAGCCGGCCCGCGTGGAGCAGTCCACCAATTACGACCGCCTGGTCATCGACATAACGACCGACGGCTCCCTCACGCCGAGGGACGCTCTCGCCTCGGCAGGAGGCACGCTCCGTTCGTTGTTCGGCCTGGTGGCCGAGATGAGCGAGGCGCCCCAGGGCCTGGTGCTCGGCGAGGTCGCCGGCCCGGGCACAGGTTCGCCGGATTTCGACCTACCTATAGAAGAGCTCGACCTGTCCGAGCGGCCGCGCAACTGCCTAAAGCGGGCGCAGATCAACACCGTGGGCGAGCTGGTCTCCAAGACCGAGGACGACCTCTTGGCCATCACCAACTTCGGGCAGAAGTCCTTAGACGAGGTGCTCCAAAAGCTCGACGAGCGTGGTCTCACGCTGCGCGGCAAGGCGGGCCAGTAGCCGTGTCGGGCGTCCCGGGACGGCCCAAGAAGGGCAGGCGCTTTGGCGGTGACGCCGCTCACCAAAAAGCCATGATGGGCAACCTCGTGGCTTCGCTCATCGCCGCCGAGGGCTTGGTCACCACCGAGGCCAAAGCCAAGGCGCTCCGCCCGGTATTCGAGAAGTGCGTGACCAAGGCGAAGAAAGGCGGGGTGGACCACCACCGCCAGGTGGTCGCCTTCATCCGCGACAAGGACATGGCCCACAAGCTCTTTGCCGAGATCGCCCCGCGCTACAGCGACCGGCCTGGCGGTTATACGAGGATCTTGAAGCTCGGGCCGCGCCACGGCGACAACGCCCCCATGGCGCGCATCGAGCTGGTCTGAGAAGCCCCGAGCACGCCGAGGCGCGTAGCTCATTGGCAGGCGGCGAGCAAGAGGCGCTCCGGCGCCGGCTTCGCCTGCTCGTCGCCTATCTCGGCACTCCTTTCCACGGCTTTGCCCTCCAGCCGGGCGTGCCCACCGTGGCCGGCGTTTTGAGCGAGGCCATCGGGCAAGTGCTCCGCTACCCGGTGGAGCTCACGTGTGCCGGGAGGACTGACGCCGGCGTGCACGCCTGGGGCCAGGTCGTGAGCCTCGACGTGGCGATCGGGGCTGACTTGGAGCGGCTCCAGCGTTCGCTCAACATGATGCTCGGCCCCACCGTGGTGGTGCGCGACGCAGCTTGGGCGCCCGAGGGCTTCGACGCCCGCCGTTCGGCCCTCTCGCGTACCTACCGCTACCGTATCTCCTGCTCCCGCTGGCCGGATCCCTTCCGCGCGGCAACGACCTGGCACGTAGGCCGCCCCCTCGACCTGCGTTCCATGCAGGCAGCCTCCGACCCTCTCCTCGGCGAGCACGACTTCGCCTCGTTCTGTCACGCCGCCAAGATCAGGGCCGCCAAGATGGGGGCCGCCAAGATGGGGGCCGCCAAGATGGGGGCCGCCAAGGTAAAAGCCCCGGAGAACAGCCCGCCGTCCCTGGTGCGGCGCGTATTGGCGGCCGAGTGGTCGGACTTGGGCGGAGAACAGTTGCTATTTGAGATCCGGGCGGCCTCGTTCTGCCAGCAGATGGTGCGTTCGGTCGTCGGGGCCCTGGTGGAGGTGGGGGCGGGCCGGAAAAAGGCCGGCGAGATGATGGGCATCATGGCGGCCAAGGACCGGTCTGTCGCCGGCTCGGTGGCGCCCCCGCACGGCCTTTGCTTGTGGGAGGTTGAGTACCCGCACGACTAGCGCCATTTAGGTAGCACCTTGCGGCTTAGGTAGCACCTTGCGGCGCAGCAGCGCGGCGACGAGGCCGCCGGCCAGGACCAACCACGCCTTGCCGACGAGCTGGCCCGGTAGCGCGACCGAGAGCGGGATGCCGGCGAGGGTGAGGAACACGGTCGAGTCCACGACGTCGCTCACGAGCCCCGAGCCGACCACCGCGAGGGGGAAGTTCCTCGCCTGGAGGGGCGTGTACACCAAGAAGTCGCACGTCTCCGACAGCAAGAAGGTCCCTCCCGACGCGAGCGCCAGCGAGGCGCTCGACACCCCCCACGACACGATGGCGCCCAGCAGGATCGCAGCCAGCCCGGCCCGCGTGCCGGCCAGGCGCTGGAGGACGTCGCGGGCCACAAAGGTGAGCCCGGCCAGGTAGACCCCCGAGGGCGCCTCCAAGCCGAAAAAGACAGGCAGCTCGTGGGCACCCGGGACAGGGCGGCCGACGTGGGAGATCATCCAGTTGGCACTGGCGATCGAGCCCACGTAGACGGCGAAGGCAACGACCGCCAGGGCCGAGCGCGCTGCCCCTCTCGGGGCCGGGGTGCCGCCGGTGCCGCGCCCCCCGGGCGCCGTCGCCCGGGCCGTCGCCCGGTGTAATACGAGGCTCGTGGCTCGGGGCGCGGCGCCGGCTTGAGCCTGCAGA
>DAHWQF010000413.1 GCA_027334785.1 Acidimicrobiaceae bacterium | reverse complement strand
GGGCTGGATGATGGGCGGTTCTCTTCCTGGTTCGTTCACGCAAGGCAGCGACAACATGGGCAAGGTCATGGGCAGGCTCTTCGCCGGCGCCCCCGGACCTCGCGTGAGCCCCGCCCAAGCGGCCCAGTTGGGCGCGGAGGTACCCTCGGGCGCAACTGTGGACCGCTCCACCAACACCGTAACCTTCTCGGGCCAGGACGTCTCTTTCGCCGTGCTGGCGAGCCCGTCGATGCCGGCCGAGAACTTCAAGATCGCCCGGTTGACGGACCCGACGGTCGTCGTGGCGGAAGGAGCGCATGTTTCTATCGAGCTGGTGAACGCCGACGACGACATGGCCCACGGTTTCGTCGTGTCGGCCCAAGGCGCCGGCAATTCCTGGATGCCGATGATGAGCGCTCCGCCGGCGTTCGCCGGGTCTGCTCTTTGGTTCCTGGGCGAGAAGACCTCAGCGGGGATGCACGTTGGGACGCTCACCTTCACCGCTTCGACGCCCGGCACCTACACCTACCTCTGCCCCGTCCCCGGGCACGCCCAAGAGGGCATGGAGGGGAGCTTCGTAGTAGAGGTTGGTCCCGCTTCGTGATTGACCGCCGAAACCAAGGAGCGAACCAAAGGCGTACCTCCCCTGCCTGGCCGGGGTAAGCGGCCCGGGGCCCGGCGGGGAGCGCATCGTTCTTTAAGACCGGGTCGATGGGGGGCCGTGAACGTGGTCTTTCGCGCCCCAGCTATGGCCATGGTCGTCACAGGGTCCTCGTAACCTAGGGGACGTGCTGCACCTCCACCGCTCGGAGCGGGCCGACATGCTGGTCGGGGTACTCGGTGACGTGCTCGCCGAGCCGCTCGACGACCCGATGGCGCGCGAGGTTGTGGCCGTGCCGACTCGCGGTGTGGAGCGCTGGCTCAGCCAGCGCCTTTCCCACCGCCTTGGGGCCGGCGCAGACGCCGACGGGGTGTGCGCGAACATCGACTGGCCCTTCCCCGGCGCCCTGGTGGCGATGGCCACCGCGGCCGCTACAGGGGTGCCTGTCGGCCCGGACTGGCTGGACATCGCCGGCGGGGACCCCTGGAGCCCCGGGCGGCTGGTCTGGCCCCTGCTCCAGGTGGTGGACGAGAGCCTGGAAGAGGACTTCCTGCGCCCGCTCGCCGAGCACCTGCGGGCGTCCTGCACGGCGCCGGCAGGCCAGGCGCCGCGCCGGTTCGCCACGGTGCGTCACCTCGCGGACCTGTACGACCACTACGCCGTGCACCGTCCCGACATGCTGCTCGGCTGGCTCGACGGCGAAGTGGAGCCTTTCGGGGCACGTTCAGGTCCCGAGACAGACGACGCCGCCTGGCAGGCGGAGCTGTGGCGCAGGCTCCGCCGCCGAGTCGGGGTGCCGAGCCTCGCCGAGCGCCTCGCCGCCGCGCCAGCTGCGCTCGCGGCACGGCCCGAAATGCTCCCTCTGCCCAAGCGGCTCTCTGTGTTCGGCCTCACGCGTCTGCCCGCCAGCCACCTCCGAGTCCTCGATGCCATCGCCGCCCACCGGGACGTCCACCTCTTCTTGCTGCACCCGTCGGGCCAGCTCTGGGAGAAAGTAGAAGGCTGGTGCGGCTCTCGCCAGGGCCGTGCCGAGGGGCCGATGGCCCGCCGCGACGACCCCACCATTGCCCTCCCACAAAACCCCCTCCTTCGAAGCTGGGGCCGCGACTCCCGCGAGATGCAGGTCGTACTGGCGTCTCAGGGCCAAGGCGGCGGAGAGCACGTCCCGGTGCCCGAGGCCGCTCGGCCACCGACGCTCCTCCAGCTCATCCAAAGAGATATCCGGGCCGACCGCGAACCGCCCGGCCCGCCGCCGCGGGGCGCTGATGACCAACGGCCCCTGATCTCGAGCGCGGACGACAGCGTCCAGGTGCACTCGTGCCACGGCCGCGCCCGCCAGGTCGAAGTGGTACGAGAAGCGGTTCTCCATCTTCTGGCCCGTGACCCGACCCTGGAGCCGAGGGACGTGATCGTCATGTGCCCGGACATCGAGCTGTTCGCACCGCTCGTGACCGCCGCGTTCGGGACGGCCTCGCCCGAGCGCGGGCCGGAGCTGAGGGCCAAGCTGGCCGACCGCTCGCTGCGCCAGACCAACCCGCTCCTAGCCGTGGCGGGCCACCTCCTCGACCTGGCCGGCGGTAGGGCGACCGCACCCCAGCTGCTCGACTTCGCCTCCCGCGAACCGGTGTCCCGGCGCTTCGGCTTGGGAGAGGAGGACCTCTCCCGCATCGAAGAATGGGTCGTCCGCACCGGCACGCGCTGGGGTTTCGACGACGCCCACAGGGAAAACTGGCACCTCGGCCGCTTGGGCGGGTTGGCGACGTGGCAAAGGGGGCTCGACCGGCTCCTTCTCGGCATCGCCATGGGTGGCACGGCCGAACCGTTCGGGGGCGTGCTCCCGCTCGACTACGTGGCGAGCACCGACATTGCGTTGGCCGGGCGGTTCGCCGAGCTGGTGGCCCGCCTGCGGGCCACGATGGAGCAGCTGAACGCCCCCCGCCCCGCCGCTTCCTGGGCGGCCGCTCTCCTCGAGGGCACCGAAAAGCTCGCCTGCGCTGGGCGGGGCGATGAGTGGCAGCACGACCAGCTGCGGCGCGTGCTCACCGAGGTGGCACAGCTCGCGACGCCGACCTCTGACCCACCGGCCGACTTCGCGACGACAGCACCCAAACCTGGCCGGGGCCCGACGGAGCGGCCTGTCCATGGCTCGGCCGGGCCGTTGCTGGACCTCGCCGAAGCACGAGCGCTGCTCGCGGACAGCCTGCGCGGCCAGCCCACGCGCGCCAACTTCCGCACCGGCGACATGACCATCTGCACCTTGGTCCCCATGCGTTCGGTCCCCCACCGAGTCGTGTGCCTCCTCGGCCTCGACGACGGGCTCTTCCCGAGGCCCGCCCGCCAAGACGGCGACAACCTCTTGCTGGCGGAGCCCCAGGTGGGGGAGCGGGACGAGCCGAGCGAGGACCGCCAGCTCCTGCTCGACGCCCTGCTGGCGGCCAAAGACCACCTGGTGATCACCTACGAGGGCCGTGACCAGCGCCTCAACCGCAAGGTCCCGCCGGCGGTCCCGGTAGCCGAGCTGCTCGACGTCATCGATAGGACCGTGCGTCACCCGGACCCGGCTACGCCGGCGCGCGAGATGGTGCGCGAGATGGTGATGGTCGAGCACCCCCTCCAGGCTTTCGACCCACGCAACTACATATCGGGAGGCCTCAGAGTGGCGGGGCCGTGGCGCTTCGACGGCCTTAACTTGGAAGGGGCGCGTTCGCTCGTCGGCGAGAGGCACACCAAGGCACCGTTCCTCGAGTCCCGGTTGGCACCGGTCTCCCAGAGAATGCTGCCACTGCGGTCGCTGGTCCAGTTCCTCGAGTTCCCCGTCCGGGCCTTCCTGCGAGAGCGGGTCGGCTATTACACCCGGAGGGAGACCGAGCGTCTTTCCGACAGTATCCCCCTCGACCTCGATGCCCTCGAAGGGTGGGCGCTCGGGGACCGGCTCCTGTCTTCGCTGTTCGCCGGGGCCAGCACCGAAGAGGCCCTGGCAGCCGAGAGGGGCCGAGGGTTGCTTCCGCTCGGCCAGCTCGGAGAAGACGCGCTGCGAAGCACTCTCCAAGAAGCGGCCTCGCTCTTCGTCGCCGCCCAGAGCATGGAGGCGTTTTCCGAGCCGGCGGTGCCCCTCGAAGTCAACGTGGAGCTGCCCGACGGCCGCCAGCTCGTCGGCACGGTGCCCGACGTGCGAAAGG
>DAHWQF010000412.1 GCA_027334785.1 Acidimicrobiaceae bacterium | reverse complement strand
GGACCTCCAGGCGCAGGTCGCCGCCGAGATAGCCGCCCTCGCCGGAGCTGCCGCTGCGAGCCTGGCCGATCCCGGTGCCGGCGAGGACGTGCTGGGGACCGTGGAGATGGCGATGCGCGAAGCACTTCACGCGGCGGGAGCCCGGCTGCTCGAGAAGATCCTGGCCGCCGACCACGGCTATCGCGGGCCCCACGTCGACTGCGGCGGCGGCCACCAGGCCAGCTTCGTCGCCTACCGCACCAAGACCTTCGACACCGCGCTGGGCTCCATCAGGCTTTGCCGTGCGTGGTACCACTGCTGCCAATGTGGCCAGGGCATCGCTCCTAGAGACGACGAGCTCGGCCTTTCCGGCGGGTCGCTATCGCCGGGCCTGTCGGCCATGGTGGACCGCGTCGCGGCCGATGGCCCCTTTGCTCCCGCCTCCGAGCTGTTGGCCCACCTCGCCGGTGTGGCCGTGGACGCCAAGCGGATCGAGAGAGCCGCTGAGGCCAACGGCCAGGTGCTGGCTCATGTCCTGGCCGCCGAGGTCGAAGCGCTGGCTGCTGGTGATGCCACCGTGGTCGGGCCCACGGCCGAAAAGCCGGAAAAGCTGTACGTGGCCCTCGACGGGACAGGCGTGCCCACCGTCGCCGCCGAGGTCCAAGGCCGGGCCGCCAAGAACGCCGACGGCGTCGCCCGCACCCGGGAAGCGAAGCTAGCCGTGGTCTTCACCCAGACCAAGCTCGACGACGACGGCTACCCGGTGCGCGACCCCGGCTCGTCGAACTACCTGGCGACCTTCGAGCCCGCGGAGAGCTTCGGTCGCTACGCCGAGCTCGCCGCCCGCAGGCGGGGATCCGACCACGCCGGCTCGGTGGTCATCTTGGGCGACGGGGCCGAATGGATCTGGAACCTGGCCGAACGCCACTTCCCCGCCGCCACCCACATCGTGGACCTCTACCACGCCCGCCAGCACCTCCACGCGCTGAACCGGGCCGTGGCCGGCGCCGTCGCCGACTTGGGCCCGAGCTGGGCCGACCAGCGCGTCGACCAGCTCGACGCCGGAGACATCGACGCTCTGCTCGCAGCGTTCGCCGACCTGGAGCTGACCGAGACCGACCGAGCAGCAGTCGACAAACAGCTCGGCTACTTCCGCACGAACAAAACCCGCATGACGTATGGGACTTTTCGCCAAGCCGGCCTGTTCGTCGGCTCGGGCGTGGTCGAGGCCGGGTGCAAGATGATCATTGCTCAACGGCTCAAGCAATCGGGGATGCGATGGACCACCAACGGCGCCACTGGCATATTCACGCTGCGATGCGAACAAGCCAGCGGCACCTGGGATGACAGCCGCCAACGCCTTCACGCCCATAAGCGGGCCGCGTAAACCCACCTACAAATCTGTCGCACACCCCCATTGTCCCATTGTCCCGTCGCCAGGCTCCCTCTGTAACAGGTATGGGAGCGGGGTGCTGGCATGTATAACCATGGAAATGCACGCACTTCAAGCACAGGAGGCCCAGATGACAACGAAGAACGGCTTAACCCAGTTTGGTACTCCCCGCGAGTGGCAGGCCCAAGTTACGCCGAACTTGCCCGGCGTCATCCCCATCATCCGTAGCGTCAACGGATCCCGACCGGCACTAGACCAACTCTACCAGGAAACCCGCCAATCAGACGACGTAGTGAAACACACGGCACGAGAGCGCGCGACGTCACGGGACGAAGCCGACCTGCGTCGCGACAACTACTTGACGGCCCAGGCGAAAGAGCCATCGCGGCGCTCGCCCCGCTACACAATGCTGTTGCTCGCCATAGTGGCCGCTCTCATCGAAATACTACCCGCCAACTTCGCGGCACAGGTGGGCGGAACCGACCGGACCGCAAGCTACTTCATCACGGCCATCTTGTGGCTTGGCTTAATCGGAGCAGAGGGATTCCTCGCCTGGACAAGCCTCCGCCCCTCGAGGCGCCTGCGGCGCCTCGCCGCGTGGGGCATGGCCACCTACATCCTGGCCCTTACCTTTCTGCGCTACGACTACTTGGTGACGACTGGCTGGCCCGCGGTCTCTGCTGCGATCGGCGCTGCTCTCCTCGGGCTTGTGACGAGCATCGTCCTGGTTGTCGGGTCCAAGGCGCTCCGCTCTGCACAAAGTGCTGTGGTTCACAAGGCGAAGCGCCTTTGGCGGGCCACCGAGCGCGAGGACGCGGCCAGGCTACGGGAGCTGACTGAGGCCTGCTACCAGCGCGACGGCTTGGTCGACGCGTACGTCTCGCTCATCTCGCCCCAGCTGATGCAAGTCGTGGCCTCGCTGCCGGAGGCCAGCCAGGACAGCGCCATGTCCTCCCTCGAAGCGGCGGTACGGGCCCACCTGAGCGCCGGGGGCCAGCGGTGAAGCAGCCCAAGAACGCGGCGAGGGTCTTCGCCACCCTCGTCGCTGCGGCCAGCTTGGCCTCGGGCTGCCAGGGCAGAGGGCTCTTTGTGGTGACCCCGGCAAACAACCGCCATGCCCATCGTACAGCGCTCGTAGCGGGGGCCCGTCCCCCCTCGGCTCTGGTGGTGGTCGAGGGCACCTCCGGCCGTCCCTCGGAAGTCGCGGTGGCAGAGCTGTTGGCGGCCACCGCCCGTCCCCATGAGACCGTCACCGTCCTCGCGCCGGGGGGCGCAGTCCTGCTGGCTTCGAGCACCCCCGGGGCCCTTTCCGAGCTCGGCCCGACGCCGCCAAAGCCCCTCACGAAAGATGCGACCGCCTTCCTAGTCGGCCAACACAGCTCCCAAGTTGCCGGCTACCAGAAACACCTCGAGTCCGACCAGGCCCGGTTGGAGGCCCGGTTGCACGCCGCGCTGCAAGCTTGGGTTGCCAGCGTAGCGCGGCGGCTCACCGACCAGGCCTCCGCGGCCGGCGCAGGTGCGGTGGCAGTCGGCCCGGCGCTCGACAAAGCCGAGGGCATCTTCGCGAGCTCCGAACAAGCAGGCATCGACATGGGCCACCGTGAAGTAATAGCCGTTTTTGCCCCCGCCGGGGGCCGCCCTCCAGCGATCACGCCCCAGCTCCTAGGTGCCACGGTCGTGGTAGCCGATTTCTCCGGTGGTCTCAACAGCCAGGCTTTCTGGCAGCAGGACCTGCTCCAGGCGGGTGCGGCGAGGGCCGTCGTGCTGGTCGACGGCCTCGGCTCCCAACTGGTGCCAACGGTCCAAGCCGGCCTGGACGGGGCCATGGTCGTCAGCTTGTCGCTCAGCGTCGACTTCGGCCTCGGGCAAAGCTCATTGAGCCCCCTGGCCAAAGCGAAGCTGGCAGGAACCGTCGCGTACATGAAAGCGCACCATGGCGCGACCGCCTGGATTTACGGCTACACCGACGCCCTGGGGACCCCTGCCTCGAACCTCGTGCTGAGCCAGGAGAGGGCTGACGCCACAAAAGCCTACCTGGCGGGCCACGGCATCGCCCCCCCCCGGCTCCAAGCGGTGGGCTTCGGGGAGGCCGACCCGGTGGCACCGGAGAGCCCCCGCGGCCAGCCACGCGACAGGCGGGTCGTCGTAGTGGTGGACCCCAACTGAAAGAACCCGCCATGGGCAAGTGGACAACAGGGACGACCTTGAGGACAGGAGGAGGAACATGCTGAGGCTGCGTGGGTTGTTCGGGTTGATGGCTATGTTGGCCGTACTAGCCGTGCTGGCCAACGGCCTGAGCCCGGGAGAGCTCCACCTGTTGGAGCAACGTTTCGAGCAGTGGGCGAAGACCGTCGACCGCCAGCTCGCAACCGAGATGCAGAAAGGCT
>DAHWQF010000411.1:2839-3764 GCA_027334785.1 Acidimicrobiaceae bacterium | reverse complement strand
CGCTGGGCCGGCTCGGCTGCAGCTGGGCGCGCTCCTGTCCCGCCGCCCGCTCCCGGCTCGGCTGATCCGTCGCCGGGCCCCGTCCCCGTTGAGCCGCATGAGGGCCCAGCGCCTGCCCCGTCGCCTCTCGGGCCGAGCCAGCCACTGGTTGGGCCGGTGCTCCCACCGCCGCGGGGGGCCGTAGCGCCCACTGCCATCCTCCCGACGGTCCCCGTGCCGGCCATGGCCGCTTCGTCTTCGTCTGTCGCAGAGCCTGCCACCGAGCCGCTGCCCCCTTTGACCGAGGGCCTGCCGGCGCCAAGTCACCGGTGGCGGTACGTGGTCGCGGTACTGGCGGCTGGCTTGGCGGCCGCGCTGGTAGCGGCTGGCCTCGTGTTCGTGCTCCACAAGAGCGCGACCGGGCACCGCCGGGAGCCGTCCGTGCCGGTCGCCTTCTCGCAACTTCTGACCTCGCTTTCGGGCGCCGACCTCCTCGCTCGCCAGGCCGTAATCGGCGCGTGCCAGGAGACGGGCCCAGGCGCGCGCAAAAGCGCCGCCAGCCAACTGGAACGGGCCGAGGCGAGGGACCGTGCCGTGCTGTCCACGCTCGGCGC
This sequence comes from Acidimicrobiaceae bacterium, assembly GCA_027334785.1. Lineage (GTDB taxonomy): Bacteria > Actinomycetota > Acidimicrobiia > Acidimicrobiales > Palsa-688 > JAJZYO01. Next base: position 3,171 of record DAHWQF010000411.1, on the reverse strand, counting down.
CGGCAAGGCACGCCTTGCTTCCTGGTCGGTGGCGTCGGCGCTGCTCGGGCGGGTGGCCCAGGTGGCCGAGGACTCTCTCGCGGCCGAAGGAGACTACGCCTCCTGGCTAGCGGACCTCGAGGCGACCGGTTGCTACAGCGCGCCCCGCAACAACCTTTATTACCGGCGAGCGCTGGTGGCGGTGTCGGCCCAAGTCCTCGCCACCAGCAAGCTCCTGAGCGCCTGGCTACCCGTGGCGCGCCGCTACGGACTGAGCCGTTCGGCGTTCGCCTCGTTGTAAACTAAATCTAATGAAAGATGCCGATAACGCGCAGGGGTCTCACGCTCCCGAG
>DAHWQF010000411.1:0-2829 GCA_027334785.1 Acidimicrobiaceae bacterium | reverse complement strand
ACGGGGGGGAGTGGCAAGGGCCGCGCCGGGCTCCCGCCCTTCCAGCAGCGCCAGCGCGGCTTCCGGGCCGGCGAGGATTTCCACCATCCGCACCCGGTCGATCGGGGTCAGGGCCGGGGCGCCGGCCGGCGCCCCCACCGCCGCCGGGGACCGTAGCACCCACCGCCATCCTCCCGACGGTCCCGGGGCCGGCCATGGCACCCTCGTCTGTCGTCGAGCCCGCCACTGAGCCACTGCCCACAGTGGCCGAAGGTCTGCCGCTGCCAGGTCACCGACGGCGCTACGTGGTCGCGGCATTGGCGGCTGGCTTGGTGGCGGCACTGGTAGCAGCTGGCCTAGTGCTCGTCTTCCGCCAGCGTGCCACCGGGCACCGCAGGGAGGCGCCAGTGCCAGTCGCCTTCTCGCAACTTCTCAGCTCGCTTTCGGGTGCCGACCTCCTCGTTCGCCAGGCCGTAGATGGCGCTTGCCAGGAGACGGGCCCAGGCGCGCGCAAAAGCGCCGCCAACCAACTGGAGCGGGCCGAGACGAGGGACCGCACCGTGCTGTCCACGCTCGACGCCGGCAAGGCGCGTCTTGCTTCCTGGCCGGTGGCGTCGGCGCTGCTCGGGAGGGTGGCCCAGGTGGCCGAGGACTCTCTCGCGGCGGAGGGGGACTACGCCTCCTGGCTAGCCGACCTCGAGGCGACCGGTTGCTACAGCGCGCCCCGCAACAACCTGTACTACCGGCGGGCGCTGGGCGCGGTGTCGGCCCAAGCCCTCGCCACGAGCGAGCTCCTGAGCGCCTGGCTACCCGTGGCGCGCCGTTACGGGCTGAACCGTTCGGCGTTCGCCTCGTTGTAAACTAAATCTAATGAAAGATGCCGATAACGCGCAGGGGTCTCACGCTCCCGAGGTGGAGGGCACACAGCCTCAGGAGCCCACGGGAGGGGTGGAGTGGATCGGCACACCCGAGGCTTGTGCACGGCTCGGGGTAACCTTGCGCACCCTCTACCGGTTTATCGACGCCGGCCAGCTCCCCGCTTACAAGATGGGCCGGGTCATACGGCTGAGGGCGCACGAGGTGGAAGAGTTCATCCAAAGGGCACGCATCGCCCCAGGCACGCTCGAGCACCTCTACCCCGAAGCCCACCCTCGCCCCGCCCGTGGCCGCCGCTCGGCGGGGGTTCGCTCGTCACGCTCCACCTCGGGCCGGGGGCGGCCGTCCCGGCCCCGGCGAGGCGAAGAGGGAGGGCAGCCGCCCGCAGGAGAGGCCTACTAGTGCTGCCTCCGAGGATGTTGGCCTGCCCCTTTTGCCGGGAGTGCCTCTTTGCCCACCCCAGGACCGAGGTCGGAGCCGGGCGTACGTTGCCCGTCGTCAGATGGGAGCGCGGCGCTCAGGTGGTGCGGCCGGGCGCTACTCTTATAGAGCACAGGTGTCCGTAACCGTAACTGTCCCCAACGACCTGATGGCCGGCCTGGTCGGTCCTCTCAGCGAGAACCTGCGTTCCATCCAGGAGGCCTTTCCCGGGACGCGCATCATTGCCCGGGGCAACGAGGTCAGTGTCGATGGCGAGGAAGCCGCCCTGGTGGCACGGCTTGTGGACGAGCTGGCGCTCCTGGTGGAGCGTGGCCAGGTGGTGGACCCGGGCGTGGTGACACGCACGATCGACATCCTGCGTGCGGACGAGCGGCCTTCTGAGGTGCTGTCGGCCGAGGTGCTGCGTTCGGCACGGGGCCGCTCGGTGAGGCCCAAGTCGGCAGGCCAGAAGCGCTACGTGGACGCCATCGCCCAAAACGTCGTCACTTTCGGTATCGGCCCGGCCGGCACCGGCAAGAGCTACCTCGCGGTCGCCCTGGCCGTGCAGGCGCTCCAGGCCAAATCGGTCGAGCGGATAATAATGACCCGGCCGGCCGTCGAAGCCGGCGAAAACCTGGGTTTCCTTCCGGGCGACATGATGGCCAAGATAGACCCCTACCTTCGGCCGCTTTATGACGCCCTTTACGACATGCTCGGTACGGAGGGCGCGAGAAGGCTCCTCGAAAACGGCACGGTGGAGGTGGCCCCTCTCGCCTACATGCGGGGGCGCACCTTGAACCGCAGCTTCATGATCCTCGACGAAGCGCAAAATGCCACCCCCGAACAGCTGAAAATGTTCTTGACCCGGATCGGCTTCGGCTCCAAGGTCGTGGTCAACGGCGACGTGACCCAGGTGGATCTTCCTGGTGGACGCTCGGGCTTGGCGGAGCTGGAGCAAGTGCTCGTCGGGGTGGAGGGCGTTGCTTTCGTCCACCTCGGTAGCCGGGATGTCGTGCGCCACCGCATCGTAGCCGACATCGTGTCGGCTTACGACGCCTACGAGGCCTCCCTCGATGGGGCCGCACCACGTCGGTCGCCCGGCCTCGGGGTAGCCGCCTCTCGGCGGAGCCTCGGGTTGGGGCACCGTGGCGACCAAGAAGCGGACCCGGCGCGAAGAAAGGCCCTGTAAGCCTATGGCCGTTGAGGTCTTCGCCGCGGACGAGCAGAGCGACCACCCCGTCGACCCCCTGCGGTGGGCCCGTTTGGCCGAAGCAGTGCTCGGAGAAGCCGACATCGGCGGAGATGCCGAGCTTTCCATGCTCTTTGTGGACGAGGCCGCCATGGCTGAGCTCAATTTACGGTTCCTCGGCAGGGAAGGCCCGACCGATGTGCTGGCGTTCCCGATAGACGAGGAGGAGCCTACGGAGAGCGGGCGGTCCCCAGATGCCGGCGGCACTGGGCCGGGTATGCCTTCTGAGCCCGAGGAGGTGCCGGCGCTGCTCGGCGACATCGTGATCTGCCCTGCCGTGGCTTACCGCAACGCGCCCGAACACG
>DAHWQF010000410.1 GCA_027334785.1 Acidimicrobiaceae bacterium | reverse complement strand
CGGAATTCCGGGTAAGGGATCCTATGTACGAGACCGCGTTATGGGGTTTGGCGTTAGCAGCGAGGCATTTGGGCTGGTCATAGTAGGTAAACGCTGAATCGCCCTGGACATAATTCGCCGGTCTTGAGGGAGACTGCCTCCACCGGGACGGTCCCGGAGAAGGAGGCAGATCATGAGATCCGACCCGAACCGCGTGCGGGCCAGGGGGCCACTGGCAAAGCACGTCGTTGGTTTCACTGAAGAGCTGTTCAGGCAGGGTTACCCGCCTGAGCGGGCGACACGCCACGTGCAGCTGCTGGCCCAATTGAGCCGCTGGCTGGAGAGCCACGGCCTCGGCGAGCACGACCTGAGCGAAGAGCGGGTGGCGCAGTTCCTGGAAGCGAGACGAGCCGAGGGTTACCGCGAGACGCCGTCGCTGCGCTGGGCGCTCAAGTTGCTGAGCTTCGTCCCCGCCTTGGAAATAGCACCTGCAGTGCCGGCACCGCCCACGTCCTTGGAGGCGATCGTCGGGCACTTTCGCCGCTATCTGTTGAACGAGCGAGGCTTGGCCGCCCCGACCGTCCGTGGTTACTCGGACATGACCAGGCACTTCCTGTCTAGCTGGGAAAGCCCTGGCGGCGCCCTCGACCTCTCGCAGGTGACGGCCGAGGCTGTGACGACCTTTGTCGTCGCAGAACGCCACCGACGCAGCATCGCCTCGGCTCAGGTGTCGGTGACGGCGTTGCGCTCGTTGCTGCGGTTCTTGTTCTCGGAAGGCTACATTGCCCAAAGGCTCGGGGACGCCGTGCCTGCCGTGTCGGTCCCGAAGGGTTTCTTGCCCCGGGGCTTGGCCGACGAAGTGGTCGAGGCGCTGCTTGCGAGTTGCGACAGCTCTACCAAGGCCGGGAAGCGTGACCTCGCCATCCTGACGGTCCTCTCACGCCTCGGCCTCCGGGCCGGCGAGGTGGCGGCGCTCCAGCTCGACGACCTCGACTGGGTCCACGGCGAGCTGGTGGTGAGGGGCAAAGGGCGTCGCAGGGAACGCCTCCCCATGCCCGTCGACGTCGGCGAGGCGCTCGCCGCCTACCTGTCCTCTGGCCGTCCCAAGGTCGAGTGCCGGGCGGTGTTCTTGCGGGTGAATGCTCCCATCACGGCGATGACGACCTCGAATGTGTCCGAGATCGTCCACCGCGCCTGCCGAAGGGCTGGCGTCCCGACGGCCCGGGCTCACCGGCTGCGGCACAGCGCGGCCACTGCTCTGCTGCAGGCCGGGGCGTCGCTGGCCGAGGTCGGCCAGGTGCTCCGAGAGTCTGCGGACGCTACGACCGCCATCTACGCCAAGGTCGACCGGGTAGCGCTGCGGGCCCTGGCCCAGCCCTGGCCGGGGGTAGTGCCATGAACCCCATTCGTCAAGCTGTAGACGACTACCTCGCCCTCCGCCGCTCGCTCGGCTTCAAGCTCAAGGACTACCCCTGGATGCTCCACGACTTCGCCGCGTACCTGGAGGCCGCCGGAGCTTCGACGGTGACCGCGGAGCTGGCTGTCGCCTGGGCCCAACTGCCGGGACCTGACGCTCATCCGTCCTATCTCGGCAAACGGCTCTGCGTGGTGCGAGGCTTCGCCCGCCACCTGAAGGCCTTCGACCCGGCCACCGAGGTGCCCTCGGCTGACTTGCTGCACTGGCAGGAGTGCCGGGCGGTGCCCTACATCTACACCGACGAGGACATCGCCGCTTTGATGGCGGCGGCGCGTGCGCTCAGCCCGAGACTGCGGGCGGCGACCTACGAGGCCCTGATCGGGCTGTTGAAGGTGACCGGGGCGCGGGTGGGCGAGCTCATCAAGCTCGACCGGGAGGACGTCGACTGGAACGACGGTGTGCTCCTCATCAGATACACCAAGTTCAACAAGCATCGGGAACTCGCGTTGCACCCGAGCACCGTCGAAGCCCTCATGGCCTACGCCCAGGTACGCGACGAGCTGTGCCCGGCGCCGAAGTCGGCGAGCTTTTTCGTCAACACCCTGGGCAAGCGCCTCGTGTACGTGACCGTGCAGCAGGTCTTCCACCGCCTGGTAGGTTCGGTCGGGCTCAAGGCCCGCTCGAAGAGCGGACTGCCCCGTCTCCTTGACACCAGGCATACCTTTGCCTGTGCCACCTTGGTCGGCTGGTATCGGGCCGGCCTCGACGTCGAGGCGCAGATGCCGTTGCTGTCGACATGGATGGGCCACGCCAATCCCGAGAAGACGTTCTGGTATTACTCCGATTCTCGGGTTATTCCGATACCTGCTTCCTTGTGCGTTTGATGGGCCTGTGACCTGGGGTGACGCGGGATGGTGACGATCGCCTGTCGGGATAATCCGATGGGTCATCTATGCGTCTGAGGGCGTTTTCCGCTCATCTGGTCTTGCCGCCGTGTTCGTCCGATCCGGTGGTTCTCCGGATGAAAGGGACAGTGCCATGGGATCGATGGTGAGCGAGCTGGCTGATGCCGTGCTCGGCGTGGTTCAAGGCGTGGGCTTGTCGAGCGACACGGTCGCCCGCTACGGCAAGTGCTGCGAGACGGTCGTGGAGTTCTGTGACCGACGTAGCTTCGACACGTTGTCAGGCACCGTGGTCGAGGAGTTCGCCGCCTGCCAGCAAGAGCGGGTGCTGCACGCTGAGATCGGCCGGAACAGGCGAAACGCGCTCATGAAGATGGCCGCCATGATGCTCGAGCTTCAAAGAACCGGTCGTGTGACCTGGCGAATGATGCGCCCGGACCCTGGCCTCAGCGAGAGCGCCAGTGAAGTGCTCGAACGGTTTGTCGCGTCGGCCGGCCAGGAGCTGGCTCCGGGATCGCTACGGGTGCTCGCCGCCGAGATCCGCCATTTCGTGGGCTACCTCGACCGGGCCGGCCGGAGTTCTCTCGGTGCGGTCACCCTCGACGACGTCCGGGGGTTCATGGTCGAGATGGCACCCAGGCGGCCTGCGGGCATCGGCAACGTGGTGTGGTCGCTCAAGAGGTTCTTCGCCTTCCTCAACGTCGCCGGACTCAGCGATGTCCGCGTCGAAGGCCTGCTCGCACACGGCGCCCCCCGGCGGGTCCGGGCGCTGCCGTGCTTTACCCGAGAGGAGATGGGCCGTCTCCTCGAAGGGATCGAGACGGTGACCCCCTGCGGCAAGAGGGACTACGCGATGGTCGTGCTGGCAGTCTCGACAGGGCTTCGCTGCTGCGACATCGTCGCGCTGCGGCTGGACGAGATCGACTGGCGCCGCGACGAGATCCGGCTGGTCCAGGCCAAGACATCGAAGCCGCTCGTGCTGCCGCTACCGCCACTGGCAGGCAACGCCGTCGCGGAGTGGATCCTGCACGGCCGGCCCGACTGCGACGCCCCGGAAGTGTTCGTCCGGCTCCAGCCGCCGTATGTGAAGCTCGGGAGCTCGACCGGCTCGACCCTCATGCGTCGCCGCCTGGCCCGGGCCGGCATCGACCACGCGGCCGGTGACGGCAAGTCGTTCCATGCCCTGCGGCGCACGATAGCGACGAGGCTCATCGAGTCAGGGGCTGGGCTGCCGCTGGCTGCGCAGATCCTGGGCCATGCCCGCATCAATTCCTCCCGCCGCTACTTCTCCCTGGCCAGCGAGCAGCTCCGGCAGTGCTGCTTGTCGCTGGACGAGTTCGCCTGCACCAAGGAGGGACTGCGATGAGCGCGTTCATCAGCAATTTCGCGTCCCACATCGAGGCGATGCTCCAATGGCGGACCTCGCTGGGGCACAGCCCGCGCGACATGACGAACGCGATGGCCGGCTT
>DAHWQF010000040.1 GCA_027334785.1 Acidimicrobiaceae bacterium | reverse complement strand
GGAACCAATTGCTCGGTAACGACAGGTCAGCGGCGAAGCTAGCCCCGCTGAGGCTGATCGAACGCTTCGTACCGGTGATCGTCACCTCGAGCACCCGACCGCCGAACTGGCCGAGGCCGTTCCGCCGGTCGACCTGGACCGAGGCAACCTGACCCAGGGAAGGAAAGCGTAGGGCCAACATGTGGAGAGGCACGTCGGTGCTCCAAGAGTGCACCGGGTTGGCCGGGACTAAGTCGCCGCGGTCGGCAACGGCCGGGAAGAGCCCGCCGGCTGTGTACCCCCCAGTAGAGGCCGAGTACTCTGCCAGCGCCACCTGGCCAGCTGGCCCGCAACTGCTACCAGCGTCGCAGTAGAGGACTTGGCCAGCGGTAGCCTGCACGGCCGCGTTGGCCGGGCTCGCATACCTCCCGGGTAGACCGAGGTAGACCTGGCACGCGGCGGTGTCGCAGATCTGGCCTGACGAGGTGACCATTGCGACCGCGTAACTACGAGCAGCCACAGCCTGGGCTTCGAGAGCCGCTTCACCTCCCTCGTAGGCCCAGCTTGGGGGCGACTCGGCGGGCAGCACACCTCGCAGGTAGGCCTCCAAGCCGACGACGTTGTCCGTCTGGCCGTCTGCGTAAACCACGAGCACGCCGGAATAGGTGCGCGGCCGCGTACCAGGAAGGCAAACCTGCACTTCTGAACCGCCAACGCCCTCGGCAACCGCCGGGCCCCTCGTCGCCGGCGCATGACCTGTGGCCAGCGCTTGGTCAGTGGCCGGTGCTTGGCTGGTGGCCGGTGCTTGGCTCGCCAATGTCACCGGGCCGGCTGTCTGGGCCACCTCCCGCCAAGGACCGGCGCAACCCGAGGAGGCGTCAACGGTCTCGCTCCCTTCGATCCTGGTCACCTCAAACGCGCGTGCAGTCGTCGGTACGCCCCCAGGCCAACTAGCTACTAGCCCACCGCCGGCCAGGCCAGCCGCGACCGTGCTACGCCCATTTAGCTCGGCAAGGTGGACTTTGATGTCGGGCTCGGGCGAGGGCAGCCTTCCGAGGGTCGTGCCACCGTAGTAGTGAGCGAGGATCTGTTTGTAGCTCCAGTCGTACTCAGACGCGTACCCAAATGCGCCCCACTGGCCCATCCACGCCGTGGCCATCTCCGAACCCAGATATCGCGACCTCCCCGGCCCGCCAGGCAGCCGCCCTGCTGATTGCCTGGTGGCCGGTTACCCTCCGCTGAGAGGTCGGCGCCGTCGCATTGTGACGGGAGGTCCGGGCGACGACGACCTCGCCCCGGGCAGACGGAGCGCTTAGAGCCACCTGGGTGCCGGCAAAAGAAAGGAGTACGACCGCCGCGCCAAGTGCCTGGCGAGCACCCGGTTTCCGTGAGCAAAATGATCCCTGCCTGACTTTTCGCAACAACCGCTCTCCATGAGGTCGGCCTCATACACGCTTCCTCGCGTATGTTCTCGGCACGGCTCGCGCCCTAATTAAGCCAATCCGGCACCTTCAATGGCCGGTAGCCCACAATTAGTGCCGATGCCTACTCAATTACCACATGCCGTGGCGAGAGGAAAGGCACTAACCCGCTTTCTGGGCGCGAATTCGCGGACTCGGTGCGCTATGCGCTGCAATAACGCCGAGGATCGCACCGAGAAGGCAGGATCGCACCGAGAAACGAGGCGCCGGCGGGCGAGGCGCCGGCGGGGCTCAAGAAGCGGTAGCTCTCACGAAGCTTTCTCCGGAAGCTCTCTCCGGAAAGCTCTCTCCGGAAGCTCCCTCAGGAAGCGCCCTCAGGAAGCTATAGCCACGATCGGGCTCGAAGGCGCGCCAGCGTCTGCACTGAGGCCCGAGGCGGCCGAGCCAAACGCCCACACCTCACCCTTGGCGCCGGCCAGCCAATAACCCCGGCCCCCCGGTGCCAGAGCCATGCCTACTACAGCTTGCCCGGGCTTCAACTTCGCCGCTCCACCGAAGTAGCGGGCGTCGCCGAAGGCAAAGACGCCACCGTCCCTGCCGACGAGCCAGTAGCCCCGGCCGTCAAGCGTGCCGACCACGGCAACTACCGGCTGAGCTAGGTGCAGGGCGCTGGCAGAGCCGAAATTGTGGGCATCACCGAAGGCCAACACCTGGCCCGCGGTCGTGACCAGCCAGTACCCGCGCCCGTCGGGGGTGGCCGCCATCCCTGCGACGCGGGCACCGGGCCGGGCCTCCGACCCGTAAGCCCGGGCGTCGCCGAAGGCAAAAACTTGGCCCGCGGTCGTGACCAGCCAGTACCCGCGCCCGTCGGGGGTGGCCGCCATCCCTGCGACCGGAGCCGGGAGCCGGGAGCCGGCTTTACCGCCGAAATAGCGTGCTCCGCGGCCGAGGGCGAAAACACCCCCGTCAGCGGCGGCCAGCCAGTACCCGAGCCCGTCGGGCGCCTCCACTGCCGCCACTACCGGTGCAGCGAGGTGGTGGACCTTGGGTGACCCCTCCGGTGCAGCCATCCCGGCGCTGTAGACGGCGCCGTTGCTGGCTACCAACTGGTACCCGTTGAGCGCTCGGGGAACGTCGCGGGCCTTGGCGGCTTGCACGGCGGCGCCGACGTCGAGGAACCCGCCGGCGATGGTGGAACCGCCCGGTGCCAGGGGCGTGGCCGTGCCGAGGAGCAAGGTAGCCACCTGTGGGCCGGTGAGGGTGGGGTCAGCCGCCATTACTAAGGCCGCGGCCGCGGCAACATGAGGGGCGGCGAAGGACGTGCCGCTTTCCACCGCATAGTTGCCGTCGTACCAGGTCGACAGCACGTTTATGCCCGGAGCAGCGATGTTGGCATCGCCGCCGTAGTCGGAGAAGTCGAGGTATGGGCCGCCGTTCACGGGGTCCACGACCCCCTGGTCGGTACTGGCCGCCACCGACAAGACGCCCGGGTAATCGGCGGGGTAAACCGGGCTGGCGGAGTCGTAGTTGCCTGCCGCCGCCACTACTACGACCCCGTGGGCGATGGCGTACTCGACCGCGGCCTGCTGGTCCTCGTTGGGGCCACACGCCGTCGGGTTGACGTTGCAGGGGGCATTGGTGGAGGACAGGTTGATCACCCTCGCCCCCATACTGACGGCGTCGTAGATGCCTGTCGCCTCGTCCATAGTGTTGCCGTTACCGGAGTCATCGAGGACCTTGATGTCGATTACCTTCGTGTTCCATCCGAGGCCGGCAATCCCGATGCCGTCGTTGGTGGCGGCGGCAATGAGGCCGCTCACAAAGGTGCCGTGCCCGTTGGCGTCGTAGGGGTCCTTGCAAAGGGGTCGGTCGCGGGCACAGACGTCCGGGCCCACGATGACTTTGTGGCGGAGCTGCACCTGGGTCGGGTCGACACCGGTGTCGAGGACGGCCACCTTGATACGGCTGCTGCCCTTGGTCACCGCCCAGGCCTGTGGTGCGCCGATCGCCCAGAAATCCGTTTGGCCGTTGGGGTGGACGATGGTCATGCCTGCCCCGAGGGGAGGATCCTCGACCACAACGGGCTTGGACGGCCCGCAACTGGCGTTGTAGCAGGGGTTGTTAGGGACCACGCCGACGCCGACCGGCCCGTTATGGCCCTCGGCCGACCTGGCCACCAGGTGGCCCAGCCACCCGTTGGTACCTGCCGCGCCCGCGCCGGTTGGAGCCACTGCGAGTTGCACGGGGGTGACCGGCGAAACGTAGTTCACGCCGTGCCTGGACGGAAGCTCGGTGGCAACCGCCGCTGCCTCGAGCAGTGGGAGCCGTGTGGCCCAGCGCCGACCAGGCAAGAGCTGCGGAGGATCGCCGGGGAGGCCGGCGAGGACGGAGGCGGGGTTGGCCTCAGCAGACGCGTCGAGTTGGACCACGAGCTGCTCGGTGGCCACACTGAACGAGGTCGCTCCGGCTGGTGCCGGTGCGGCGAACAGCAGGGACAACCCGATCGCACCTGACCCGGCCGCCCCCGCCACCAACGCGCCAACAGCCCTCCGTCTCAGCGCGCTCGGCAGCAATTAACCACCTCTCCCACATCCGGTACCGCACTCCCCGTCCCCCCAGCCTGTGGGCGCCGAGGCGAGACCGTGTGCTGGCAGCCAGTTTGCTTGCTGAACCCCGGCACGGCAAAGCACTCCCACAAAGCCCCGGCAGCGGACAGGGGCATGCAAGCCCTGCTGGTGCTGTCGCCGCGCTAGCCGTGCCGTAGGCGCCCGAGCAGGCGCGCCCGGGCGAACTGCGCGCGCGAACGGGCCCGCTCGGCAAGCGTCGCAGCCGGCATTTGGACGACGGCGACCCCACGAGCTGCCGCCGGGCTGTAGAGGCCGGTCGTCGAGGGCTCGATGCCCGGGGCGAGCGGCGGGTACGGCTCGGTCTCCTCGACCGAGATGGCCGCCAGAGGCACTTTGTAGCGCTCGTGGAGGCGCCGAGCAGCATCTTCGCTGTCCACGACGCACTCGCTCGCCGCAATTGTCAAAGCCCACATACAAGGCGCCATCACCTCGGGGTCCTCCCCGACCACGAGGGTCGCCCGCCGGAACTGGCGCATAGCCATTGCGAGGCCGGTCGCGGTGGCCAGTTGCTGAGGGCCGCGTAGGTCGGTGAAGGGGGCACCTTTTTGAACTACGAGGACCACCGCCGGCGGTCCGCCGTAGTGGCGGCGCACCTGGAGCAGCCGCCGGCCGGCGAGCGCGCCGGCGACAGGCACAGCCAAGTCGGCAGCGCCGGTACGGTACGAAACGACCCTCACGCTGTAGCCCTCGTCCCACGCCCGCCTGACGGCGGCCAGGGTGGCGGCGGTAGCGGGGCCGGGCAGGGGCGGGTAGCTCCCCACGACCACCACGTCGCACACAGGCACCAGCCGAACTTAGCAGTCACGCCCGCCCCGCCGGCTCGGGTATCCTCGCCCGCTGTGGAAGGCCGGGGCCAAGGCGTGATCTTCGACCTGGTGGCTGCACAGAGCCCGAGTTATCGCGGTCGGGGCATCGCCCGCTACAGCTCAGACTTCGTGCGGGCCATGGTCGCCCACCACCCTGACCTCGTAGCGGCCATTGTGCTGCACCCCGAGCTCGAGCCGCCCGAAGGCCTGGAGGGCTTGGCCGAATGGGTTACCGCGGCACCGCCCTGGGGTGACGCCGCGGTCCTTCACATGTCGTCGGCCTTCGAGCCGGAAGTGCCGGTCCGCACGTTTTGGCCACGCGAGGCCGCGGCCCACGGCTTGCTCACTGCGGTCACTCTGTACGACTTGATCCCCGAGCTGTTCCCGGGCTGGTACCTGGAGGACCCCGGTTTGCGCCGGCGCTGGCGGTGCTGCCGGGAGGTCGTGCGGGTGGCTGACCACGTCTTCACGCTGTCGGAGTCGGCGCGCCGGGACGCCATCGGGGTGCTCGGCATCCCGAGCGAACGAGTCACCGTGATAGGTAACGCGCCTGCCCCGTCGTTCCACCCGGCCAAGTCACGCCAGGCGGCATTCGCGGTGGCCAAGGCCGGAGTGGAGGACCTAGAGGAGGGCTTCATCGTTTACCTCGGGGCGTTCAACCCGAGGAAAAATGTTGACGGGCTGGTCAAGGCTTACGCGTCCCTGTCTCGCGACCTGATCGAGGCTCACCAGCTCGTGGTGGTTGGCGAGGCACCTCCGCTCACGCGTAACCACTACCTGGTCATGGCCAAGGAGCTCGGCATCGACGGCCGCCTGCTCATACCGGGCTTCGTACCCGACACAACCCTGGTGAGCCTCTACCAGTCGGCCGCGCTCTCGGTCTACCCGTCTCTCTACGAAGGCTTCGGCCTACCCCTGGTCGAGTCGATGGCCTGCGGTGCACCGACCATCGCCGGCGACAACTCCTCCCTCGTCGAGATCCTCCCCCGGGAGGCACGCTTCGAGGCCGAGGACCCCGGCGCCATCGCGGAAGCAATCACGAAGGCCCTCACCGACGACGCCTTTCGCGCCCGCCTCCTGGCCTTGACCAAGCGCAAGCCTCCCACCTGGGCCCAGGTTGCCGACCGGGCGGCGGGGGTGTTCGAAGAGATGGCCTACCGGGCGTCCAGGCGCCCACGCCGCTGGCGGGCACGGCCCCAACTGGCCCTAGTCGGGCTGCCCGATGAGGTGGCATCGGCCTTGGCCACGCTGGCTAGTTGCGATAGCTTCGCACCGCCCTCTGGCGGCGCCAATGAGGCGGGCACCGGCGCCAAGCCGCTGGGCACATCGGACAGCAGCCCCAGCAAGCCGGGCGGCGACGGTGGAGGTAGAGGTAATAGCGGAGAAGCTATGGCAGGGCTCTTGCCCTGGCGCACCTTCGACAAGCTCGACCCCTGGCGGGGAGGCTACGACGCCGTGGTGCTACAGCCCGGCGCCCTCAAGGGGGAGAGCCTAAAAGCACTGGAACGGCTGGCGGCAACTCGTCACGCCCGCGTCGTCGCCCTGGCCAGTGACACCCGCCAAAAAAGCGAACAACGTGCCCTTTCCAAACTAAAGCGGGCTGGAGCCGAAGTGCTGGAAGTCGGAGGCTCTCCTGCCGAGACTGCCCGGATGGTGGCCGAAGCCATAGCCAAAGGCCTGAGCGTGACAACAAAGCGGGCCCGCTCGGAGTGACCAGGGCGGCGGCGAGGGCAGGCAGCCGAGTTTGAGCACGAGCGTCGTGATCGTCAGCCACCGGCCCGCAGGCTGGCTCGAGCCCTGCCTGCGCTCTGTATCGGGCCAAGCCGACCAAGTAGTCCTCGTGGACAATGGTTCCAAAGGCGCCAGGGCGTCCGAGATCGGGCGGGCAGCAGGTGCGGTGGTGCTGCGCTCTCCCGTCAACCTCGGCTTCGCCCCCGCGGTCAACGCCGGCGCCCTGCTAGCCAAGGGCGACCTGCTTGCCCTCTTAAACGACGACGCGGTCGCCTCCCCGGGCTGGCTCGCGTCCGCCGAGCGCGCCCTCGCCGACCCTTCGGTGGCGGCCGTGGGCCCCAAGATCGTGTTCTCTGCCCTCTACCGCGAGGTCACCCTTCCAGACGCCGAATGGAGGGCGCCCGGTGACACGAGGCCTCTCGGCCGGCAAGTGAGGACGGTCCTGGTGGGCGGCCGCAATGTCCTCGCCGCGGCCACGGGGCCGGGCCTCCACCGCCTGGAGGTGGACGGGAGCGGCGACAAATGGCGTTGGACGGCGGGACCGCGCCCCTGGTACGTCCCCCTGCCCGAAGGGAACCAAGGTGCCGAGGTCTTAGTGAACGGTGAAGAACCTCCCCCTGGGCCGCTGGTCAGGCTCGTGAACAGCGCGGGGGCGTGGCTCGACCGGCGAGGCTACGCAGGCGACATGGGCTCGGGTGCCCCCGACGACGGACGCTTCGACCAGCCGGCAGAGCGCTTTGCCCTCTCGGGGGCGGCTTGGGTTACCCGTATGAGCACCTGGCACCGCCTCGGTCCTTTCGCTGCACGCTACTTCGCTTATTACGAAGATATCGATTGGTGTTGGCGGGCTAGGCTCGCCGGCCTGCGTCTCGTCTACGACCCGGCGGCATCCATCGAGCACCGTGGCTCGGCCAGCTCGGGCGGCGAGCATGTCACGGGGGTCCGAGTCATGGCCGAGCGCAACCGTACCCTCACCATGGTCCGCAACGGCCCTTCGCGCCTGGTGGTGACGGCCCTGCGCGACCGGTGGCGCAACGGGCCGGACGAGGGAGTCCGGGCAGGCATCTGGCAGCTGCTCCCTTGGGCTGTCGCGACACGGGCGGCCATGTCGGCGCGCTGGGCGGTGCGGCCCGAGGAGGTCTGGCGTGCCTGGGCTGGGTGTGACGTGAGCTGGCCAGAGCAGCCGGCGGGGCCGAGGGCCTTTGTCTGAGCCTGGCGGTGCTTGGTCACGCCGGCGTTGGCCACCAGGTCTGAGCTGGACGCCCGCTGCGCCCGACGCTCTGGCCAGGGCGGTGGTCGAACCTCTTTGCTCGAACTTCTTTGCTCGAACCTCTTTGCTCGAACTTCTTTGAAGGTGCCGTCCAAGCCAGACGGCGGTAACCCGCCGACCTGATGGCCCGCCGGCTGCCTCAGCGGCCGGGCTTGAGCGCCAGGAGATCCGCTTCGATCAAGTCGAGCACGTGGGGCCACCGGTAGTTGTCGAGCACGTAGGCACGGCCCTTGGCCCCCATGTCCCGGGTGAGGTCGGCGTCGGAGAGGAGCCTCCCGAGCAGGTTCGACAGCTCGCGCGAAGTGCTGAACGAAAAGCCGCCGCCACAGTTGGCGACGTGCCATTCGACCACCGCGCTCCCAGTGCGGACGAGTGCCGGTGTGCCCGCCAGCCAAGACTCCATGAGCGTGCGCGAGTAACTCTCGTGAAGGCTCGGCTGGACGTAAGCGAGCGCCGCCGCGAGCGCGTTGTTGCGCTGCTCGTCGCTTAGCAAGCCCACGTCGACCACGCGGCCACGAAGGCGCGGGATGACCTCGGGGTCCCCCGCTCCCGCGCTCACGAGCTTGACCGGCGAGCGGACCCGGGAGAAGACCTCGACGAGCCACGGCCAGCCCTTGTCGACCTCACGGCGCCCCAGGTAAAGCACGAACGGCCCGTCGATGCCGTACTCCGAGCGGAACTCGTCCGGTTCGTAGGACTCCGGCACGTCCATCCCGGACCCGATCACACTGTGCTGGGGTGTCACCGGGCCAAGCCGGTGCGCCAGCTCATGCTCTGGTCCGGACAGGAACCACACCGAGGCCGGGAGGGAGAGCACGTGGCGCATAACCTCCATGCGGGCGTACACCTCATCATGCAAGCAGGGCATAACGACGGAACGGTCGGCCACCGCGGGCATACAGACAGTCGCGTTCCAAAAGAGGTAGGGCGCGAAGACGAAGGCGTCAAAGTCGTACTTCGCCTTCCAGACCTCCTCGAAGAGGCCCGGGTTGCGGAACAGCGCGTTCAGCCATGTGACCTGGTCGTCGAGTGAGG
Source organism: Acidimicrobiaceae bacterium (assembly GCA_027334785.1). GTDB lineage: Bacteria > Actinomycetota > Acidimicrobiia > Acidimicrobiales > Palsa-688 > JAJZYO01. The sequence continues at coordinate 4,543 of DAHWQF010000040.1, read as the reverse complement.
GGCGTTCACCGTAGTAGATGCGCCCATGTACGGCGTGCTCCTTGCTCGCCGAAGTAGCGAGCACGTTGGCGAAGCGGCGGACTACCAGGCCCTCCTCGAGCCTGGTTGTTTCGGGCAGTTCGTTGGCCCAGGTGTAGGGGTTGACCGCGCAAGTCGTGAGGACCTCGACGTCCCACCCGCGCTGCAACAGGCCGAGGGCGATACCTCGCACCACCGCCTCCGCCCCACCCACGATGTCCGCCCCGAAACGAGGGCTAACAAAAGCGACCCGGCGTCTCAATCATCTCTCCAGAACTGTCACTCGCGCCCTCATCGGCCAAGGGGCCAAAGAACGAGCACCCCGGGCCGGTAGCATAGCCGCAGTGCCCGCGAGCCGCTCTTCTGGCAGCTCTTGGGGCTGTGAGGCTCGTTACTGGGACGAGCCGGCGAGCTTCGAGGACGTCCTTGCCTGCTACCGGCTCCTCCTCGGGCGCGAGGCGGACCCAGGGGGCATTGCCCACCACCGAGAACGGCTCGGCCGGGGGGGCATCTCTGTCGGCCAACTGGTGGAGGAGTTCGTAGGGAGCGTGGAGTTCGTGCGGGCGCACGGGCTCGGGCGCCCAGCCTCGGTGCCGCCCACCGAGGCCGTGCCGACCAAGGAGGGTTTCCTCGTCCACGTCGACCCGACGGACTACGCCGTCGGCCACACGATCTCGGTGACGGGCGCCTACGAACCCGAGGTCTCCGCGACCGTTCGCTCCCTCCTTCGGCCCGGCGCGACGTTTGTCGACGCCGGGGCCAACATCGGTTGGTTCAGCCTGCTTGCGGCCGGGCTCGTCGGGCCCAGGGGACGGGTCGTCGCGGTGGAGCCCAACCCGCTCAACTGCGACCTGGCCCGCAGGAGCGCCGAGGCCAACGGCTTTGCCAACATCGAGGTGTTCACCGTGGCGCTTTCGGACCGGACCCGAACCGTGGCCCTGGAGACAGACGGCAGCAACGGGCGGATAGTGCCAATAGACGGCCCTCCGCCCCAACCTGTGAGGGCGAGCTTCGTTGTCGCCGCCCACACGCTCGACTTGCTCTTGAAAGACGCCGACGTCAAGCACGTGGACCTGGTCAAGCTCGATGTCGAGGGGGCAGAACCTCTCGTGCTGGCGGGTGCGCCAGAGATGCTGGCTCGGGACAGGCCGGCGCTCGTCTCCGAGTTCTACCCGCTCGCCCTGGACAGTTCGCCTTGGGGGGGCGCCGGCGCCTACCTCGCCCAGCTCCGTCAGCTGGGCTACCGCCTCTCGGCCATCGGCTTTGGCGCCGGCCCCGACGACGATCAGGACGACGCCACACTCCTCTCGCTGGCCCGAGACGGGAAAGGACAGATCGACCTGCTCGCTACGCCACGCTAAACACGGCCTCGAGCAGGGGCCGCTCGAGCAGGGGCCGCTAAAGCAGGGGCCGCTCAAGCAGGGGCCGCTTGAGCAGGGCCGGCAGCCGCAGCACCGGCACTGGCCGGCGGCCTGGCCTTTAGCGAACGAGGCTCGCCCTCCAGTACGCGACGCCGAGCTCAGCCGAGCTCACCGAGGCTGGCGCGCTCCTCGACGCGGTCGGAGGGCCGTGCAGGCTCCGGGCGGCACCTTCGCAAGCGTGCCGACCGGAGCGCTGCCGGCCCCGACCCCCAAGATTGCGCCGGCCGGGTCAGGTGCCGGCGATGGCTACTACAGGCAGGTTGCCCGAGAGGCCACTCGGCATGGCTGCGGCGTGAGCGTCGCCGAAGCCGTACACGTTGCCGTCACTGCCGGCCATGAAATAGCCGCCGTCATCGGGGGTGAGGGCTATGCCCACGACGTCGTGGACGTGGACGTGGATGCCGGGCAGCGAGCCATAGAAGCGCACGCCCTTGCCGAAGTTGAACACGCCGCCATCCGATCCAACCAGCACGTAGCCGGTGCCTGCGGCAGCGGGGAGGATCGCCCGCACGTCGTGCACGTGGATGTGGATGCCGGGCAGCGAGCCATAGAACCGAGCCTTCCCGAAGGTAAACACGCCGCCGTCGTCCCCGACGAGCAGGTACCCGCCTCCGCCAGCGTTGGCGACCATGCCCACGATGTCGTGGACGTGGATGTGAAGGCCTGGGATCGAACCGTAGAAACGGGCGTTGCCGAAGGTGAACATCCCGCCGTCTTTGCCTATCAGCCAATAACCGTGACCGTTGAAGGTCGGCGCGATGGCGACGATGTCCTTCGCGTGCACGTTGATGCGCGGCAGGTCGCCATAAAACTTGGCGTCACCGAACGCGGAGACCGTGCCATTGGAGGTCACGACCCAGTAGCCCTTCCCAGAAGGCGTGCCCGCTATGTCCTCCACAGCACCGCTCGAAGCCGAAAGCGACATGCCGCCGAAGTTGGGCGCGCCCTCGAGGCCGAAGACTGCACCGGTCCTCGCCAGGAGCCAGTAACCAGCCGGCGGCAGGCTCACGACCTCGGACAGGGTGGCTGAGGCAGAACGCTTGAAGCCCGAGGAACCCGTGTAGATGGCCTGGACTGCATGACGGCCGCCCTGCCAGTAGGTGACGCTGCAAGTCGCCCGGCCGCTGTTGAGCGTCTGGGAACTGCAGGCCGCTATCGGTGCCCCGCCCTGCTCGAACACGACCGACCCCCCGCTTGGTGCGGGCGAGACCGTCGCGGTGTAGGTGACGGCCTGGCCCACACTGACGGGGTTGGCTGAGGCCGACAATGCGGTCGAGGTGGCCTGGGCTGGCGCGGGTTTGGGCGGCGTCGGCGGTGTCGTGGAGGGGGCGGCGGCGGCCTCGAGGTCCCCTGCCACGGTGAGCTGGTAAGTGCCAGGGCCGGGGTTGACCACGCCGTCGACCACGATGCCGATGAAGTCCCCGGAGGCGACCGTGGCGCCGAGCCCCAGGGTCACGGTGTCACTGCCCCCGCCCAAGACGGACGCGGGGTGGGCACTCCCGGACCCACTGGAGAGGTCGTCGACCGTGTAGTCGACTGCGGCGCCCGGCAAGACGGTGCCCTGGGGCGCGTCGAGCGTGATCGTGGCCGGGCCCGCCACCAGGTTGGCCGTGGCCCGGAGGTCCCCGATCGTGTAGGTCGCCGAAGCTTCCGGGGTGGTGGGGTTGACCTCGATCGTCGCCAAAGCAGGCGCGGCGGCGGCCGTCACGGTATACGAGGGCACCGGCGCGGGGACCACGTCGGCGCTGGTCACGACGGTAAAGTTGCCCGCAGATCCGCCGTAGGTAGCCGCCGGCGGGTTGGTTACGCCCTGGATCTCGACGAACACCGAGTCACCCGCGGTGATCGTGCTCGGGACGGAAAAGGAAAGCTCGTTGCTGGTCGTGGAGCCAGCCGTAGCCGAGACGTGGACCGCCGCAGGCGCAACGGTGGCGGAACTCGCCACGTGGGTCGAGTCGACAACGGTCACCGTCGCCCCTACGAACGACGTACCGGCCGGCGCCACCAGGGTGACCGTCCCGCCGGCCCCCAGGGCCGTGGCCGGCCGGAACCCGACCGTGTAGACCACGCCCGTCGCACCGGCCCCGCTTTCGGAGAGCGCGATGGTCGCGTTGGCCACTGACGTCCCGATCTGCAAGGACGCGCTGGCCGGCGCGGTGCCCGCGGGCGCCGCTGCCGTGACGACGTCGGTCTGGGTGCTCGTCGGGTTGCGCACCCCGTCAACGGTCACGGAGAGCTCGTCACCCGCAGCGATGGCCGTCGCTACTTGCAAAGTCACCTGCTGGCCGGAACTCCCACCTCCTACCGCTGCCACTGTCACCGTCTGAGGAGCGCTCGAAACGCCCGTCGTCAGGTCGGCGATCTTGTAATCGGAGCTAGCGGTGGGGAAACCGACGTTGTCGCTCGTGCTGGCGCCGGCCGACGAGCTGAGGACTATGGTGCCCCCCGCGTTGACGGCAGCGGCCGCTTTCCACACGCCGATGGTGTAGGTCGACGTGCCGCCCACCAGGGCGGGGGAGGCCGTCGGGGCAAACGTCGGGGTGGTCGCGGCGGTGACGATCTGGAAGTCAGCCGTGCTCGCAGGTACGGAGTTGGCCGACGTCGACACGTCCAGGCTGTAGGAGCCGGCGGCCGCCGGGTTGGTGGCCCCGATCACGTACACCGACATCGAACTGCCGGCCGGCACCGACACCCCGAGCGTGAGCGTGATGCTATGGCCCCCACTACCGAGCGTGGCGTTAGAGACGGCCTCCCCCGACGAGGGGTGGCTGTTGTCTACCACGAAGTAGTCGCTCGCGGTGGCTGGGAACGTGACGGCGTTGGCAGCGGACGCCAAGGTGACAGTCGCCGAACCTCCCGCCAGCGCAGAGGGCGTGGTGAAGCCAACTGTGTAGTTGGCGGTCGCCCCGGCCGTGTTGGGCTGGGGAACCGCCGTGGCGCCGGTCACAGAACCATTGCCGATCGTGTACTGCTCGCTTGTCACGACCGCCGTGGCCTGTGCTGGTGGTGCCCCGGCCACCACTGGGGCCAGGGCCAGAAAACTGAGCGCTGCCACACTGCCGGCAACGCTGATCGACCTGTGCTTCATTATTTGCGTCCCTCCT
>DAHWQF010000409.1 GCA_027334785.1 Acidimicrobiaceae bacterium | reverse complement strand
GAGGGGCCTTGCCGGCCCCAAAGTTATAAAAGAACCGCATCCCTTTTGCCTCCTCGTCAAGGGTTCCAGGGGCGACCATGACTGCTATGGTCGGCCCGCGGGGAACTGGTTGTCATTTCTTGGCTCCTCGGCTAATTGGCGGCTTTACCCGGGTGACTGACAATGGCGGTCCCCGGGCTCCGGCCGATCACGACGTCGCCGAAGTCGTCGACGGCCATACAGAACCGTAGGGAAGGGCACGACACCGAAGAGAGGCCGCCGCGAGGGTCGATATGGGCCGGGGCCGACCAGGAGCGGCCGTTGTAGGTGAAGACGTTGCCGGCAGCGTCGACGAGCACGCAAAATTGAGGTGAAGCGCACGCCAGCGGGCTCGCATAAACGTCCGTGCCGCCTGTACCTACGCCTATGTACTCCGGCCGGGACCAACTAGCACCCCCCCAGGCGAGGACGCGCCCGGAGAAGTCGACGGCCAGGCAGGACCTCTCGCTCGGACAGGAGACCGACCAGAGCCCGCCCGTCCCCGCTGCCACGAGCCTGGGCGGGGACCAGCTCCCCCCGGAGTACGTGACGACATGTCCACCGGGGTCGACGGCGACGCAGAAGCTCGCGTTCGGGCAGGAGACCGACCTCGGCCCCCACGGGTCGACGGGCTTCGAGCCGAGCCACCGGCCCTGGCGGTAGGCGATGGCAACTACACCGACAGCCATGCAGAACTCAGCCGTCGGGCACGACACCGACTCGAGCGGTCCCTGGGCGACCTGCCTCGGCGCCGACCACGCCGTGCCGTCGAAGCTCATGGCCTGGCCGGCATCGTCGACGGCCAGGCACGAAGTGGGGCCCGTACAGGCGAGGGCGTCGACCGTAGTTCCGTTCGCCCCGAGCTCCACGGGCTTGGACCAAGCGTGCCCGTCCCATTCGGTGCTCTCGTTCACGACTTGGCCGTGGGTGCCGGGGACGTCGGGGTTGCCCCCGACCACCACACAGCTCGCCGCGCTGGCACAAGCCACCAGGGCGCTCCCGCGGTCCGCCGTGACGTGCTCGGGCGCCGTCCACCTGAGCGGGCCGGTCCCCGCGCCCGGTCCCCACTCGACAGGTGGCCACGCGGTGGTGGGCAACGGCCCTGACGGGCACGGAGGTGAGAGCAAGAACTGGTGGCCGCCGGCCGGGGCCCCGCCACCTTCGGGCACGTACACTACCTTCGAATAGACCAAGCTCCGCTCGTAGAACGCGTACGTCTCGTAGCGCAGGGCCCGAGTGGCCTCCACTGGGCAGTTCGCCGGCGCGGAGGCGTCCAGGCGCACGGGCGTGCTCACCCACGGGCCGCTGGCGCAGCTCTTTTCGCAGGTGCTCTGCCGGAGCGTCCCCGTCGCCACCACCAAGGCGACGGAGGTCCGCGCCCAGTGCAAGCCCGCGAGGTACGTGTCGCTGTTCAGGCGGATGGTAGCGGGGAACTTCGGCCAGGCGTAAAGGCCTTCTTGGCCGCCCGTGACCACGTAGAGCGCCGGTTGGGCAGGCACCTTCGAGGCGAAGGCAGCTCCGGGGGGAGCGGCCGGTGCAAGTGCGAGCACGAGGCCCGCCAGGGCCCCGCGCACGGCAGTGCTCACGCGCCCGCACCGGGCGCGAAAATGGCGGCTGTACCCGGGCCGGGCGAGCCGGCCACGGGTAAGGCAGGACATTACCCCCTCTGATACCCCCTCTGACAATTTTGCCCCCGTCCCCTCCTCCAGAGCCTCCAGCAGGCTATCGGCGCTTTTTTAATGTTAGCTGGTCGGCTACGGGCACGTCGGGTAGGGCGCGCGCTCGTTTAGAGGATTTTCCCGTCCTCGGTCGTGGGGCGCCCGGTCGCGGCACTGGCTGCCGGCGCCTGAGCCCGCTGGCGTCAAAACCGGGCCGGTTTCACCGGGCCCGAGGGCCAAAGCGCGAAATAGTCTTAGAGACCTGGCCTGGCACGGCCTTCGGCATTTTCTCGTTCTTCGATTTCAGCCCGGGTGGGTTTTGGGTAAATCGAGGGCTCCCGGGTGGCCAAGCGGCCATGTCGTACAGGCTCACAGCCCAGCTACTAACATCAGCTCGGTGCAGCCCAAATTGTGGGCTATTGCAGGTCTGGCACGGGGGTAATGTGCGCGACGGGCCAAGCCCTCGTTTGCCCGCCTTCCGCTACGACCGGGCGCGTCCCAGGAGGCCAGGGTGGGCCGCTCGGTAGCGCCTGACGATGCTGGCCTCGTGGAAGGCTTGCGGGCGCACAACCCCGATGCCCTCCAAGAGGTCGCCAACAGCTATGGCGGCCTCCTTTTCAACCTCGCTCAGCGCATCACCGGCTCCACCAGCGACGCCGACGACGTGGTCCAAGAAACGCTCCTCAGGGCTTGGGGATCTCTCCCGGCCTCGGGCCCTGTCTATTTGCGCGCTTGGCTCGTAACGGTGGCGACGCGCCTTGCCCTCAACGAGTTGCGCCGCCGGCGCCGCCACCCCGTTACGCCGCTGCCCACGGACGGCCTGACCGACGCCACCCAACATCCCTCGCCTAGCGCCCTAACCGAGCCAGGCCCGGGCTATGACCCTTACAAGGCGGCCGCAGCTCACCTGAGCGAGGCCGACGCCCTCCGCGCCCTGGCCAGCCTGCCCGGGACGCTCCGGGCCGCCATGGTGCTCAGGGCGTTGCACGGCCTCGACTACGCCGAGATCGCCGGCGCTCTTGGCTGCAGCGCCGGTGCAGCTCGGGTAAAGGTGCACCGGGCCCGCCAGCACTGCGCCAGGGCCTTGCTCGGGGCCGAGCCGGTGCCCCCCGAGCGAGCGGCCTGCGCGAGGGTGGCCGAGCGGGTCTTGGCCTTGACCGAAGGGGAGCTCAGCCCAGACGAGGCAGCAGAGGTAGAAGCCCATATCGCCTCGTGCAGCTACTGCCAGCGAGCACGCGAGCGCGCCGACACGGCCAAAAGCGCCTGGGGCCTCTTGCCCTTGCTGCCCTGGAAGGGGAACGGTAGCCCGGTTAGCCTTGACCTGGCCCAGGCCGGCTCGGCCGCCGGCCCGTCACGACTCGGCCGGGCCCGGCTGCGCCGGGCATTGATGGGCGAGCGTGACCGCCATGTGCTGACGGCGCTTTTGGCCACCGCAACTGCCGGCGTCGCGCTGGGCGCGATATTGGCCCCGCTCCAGCCGTCAAAGCCGGGCCCAAGCAGGGCCGCTGCACCCGCTGGACACCAGGCGCCCACCAGGGCCCTGGCCAAGGCTGCGGCGCGGCCGCCCAGAGCTAGGGCCCCAGTAACGACCAGGGCACCCGGGGCCGTTACAAGTACCTCCGCTACAAGTACCTCCGCTACGAGCACTCCCGCGACGAGCACCTCGCCACCCACCACCACGCCACCAGCCCCGAGCCCCAGGGCAACTACCGTTCGCGCCGCGGCGCCGGCGGCGCCCCTCACAGCCGCCCCCCCGGGCCCGAACGGCCCCTGGAAGGCCGTCGCGTCTCCCACCAAAGACAACCTCTACGCAGTCTCTTGCGTACCTGTGGCTTCGCGCGTCTATTGCTACGGCGTCGGAGCAGGCGGAAGCGTCGAGCGGTCCTTTGGCAACGGTGGGAACTGGGTAGCCCAGCCCTCGCCCACTCCTGCCAGCCTGCGTGGTATTGCCTGTGTCGCCTCGCCCTCCGCAAGGCCACTGCCGCTCAAGTGCTTCGCGGCCGGCGATGACGGCACCCTGCTCAGCAGCCAAGGTGGCGGCCCCTGGCGGCGGGCCACCCCGAGACCTCTCACCAGCTACCCGTTCAGTGCCATTGC
>DAHWQF010000408.1 GCA_027334785.1 Acidimicrobiaceae bacterium | reverse complement strand
GCGAAGGACCGTGTTCGTGTTCACCCCGAGCACGGCGGCGAGGGGGTGTGGATCCTTTCCAGGGACGGCTGAGCAGGGTTTACGCCTGAATACAGGTCCTTGACGGGCCTCTAGAGGCCCGGAAGCTCAATACCATCCGCCCTTAGGCCTGGTTTTCGTGCTAATCTGTTATGTACGTCATAACAGATAGGAGGATGCCATGATGGTAGCATTGGCCAGATCTGATACCCCGAGGGTGCTGCCCGGAACGCTCATTACCATGCGGCGACGCTGCGGCAAGCCGAGCTGCCGCTGTGCCAGCGGGGCCCCGCACGAGACGCCGGCCCTGTCCTACAGCGTGGAGGGCCGCTCAAAGATGCTCACCCTTCGCCCCGAGGAGGTGAGGGCCGTGAGGGCGGCGGTCGGCCGTTACCGCAAGGCCGTCGAAAGCCTCCAGGCAGAGGCGTACGCGGAGCTGGGGCGCTTTGTGGCCCTGGCACGGGCGCGGCGGGAGGCCGGCAAGTGAGCGCAGAGGCCGTCTGTTTCACCTCGGCCGAGGAGTGCTTCTCGGAAGTGGTCTCGTTCCTCCAAGGAGACGAGGCGGCCGCTCTCGACCACGGGGAACTGGAGGAGCGCCTGGAGGAGAAGAGCCGGGAGGTCTTCCGCCGGCTCTACCAGGGGCACCTCGAGCTCCGCGCCGTACGTGAGGAGCGTTTGGAGGAGGTGAAGGACCATGAAGGGATGGCCCGCCCCTACGTAGAGGAAGGCCATGCCCGACAGCTGACCGTCATCTTCGGTGGGGTCGACGTGAGCCGCTTCGCCTACCGGGCCAAGGGCAAGGCCAACCTGCACCCGGCCGACGCCTGGCTCAATCTGCCCGAAGAGCGCTACAGCCACGGGCTCGGGCGCCTGGCTTCCATAGAGGCGGCCAGAGGCTCCTACGACTCGGCGGCCGAGGCGCTCGAGCGGGCTACGGGCCAGAGGGTCCCCAAGCGCCAGCTGGAGCAGTTGGTGCGCCGCGCAGCGAAAGACGTGGAAGAGTTCTACGCCTCTCAGGAGGCCGAGCCGACCGGTCCCGGCGACGTGGTCGTGCTCAGCTGCGACGGGAAGGGGATCGTGATGCGGCCCGACTCGCTACGCGAGCCGACCCGCCGTGCCGCCGAGGCCTCCTCGGCGAAGCCGAAGGCCCGCTTGTCCAAGGGGGAAAAGAGCGGGAGGAAACGTATGGCGACCATAGGGGCCGTGTACGAGGTAGAGCCCTCTCCCCGCTCGGCAGGCGACATACTCCCGGCGGAGCCGCCCAGGGAGCCCGCCCCCGCTCCCGAGGCCAAGAACAAGTGGCTCACCGCCAGCGTGGCCGACGACGCCGCCCAGGTGATCTCCAGGGTCTTCGACGAGGCGGAGCGGAGAGACCCCGGCCACCAGCGCACCTGGGTGGCCCTGGTGGACGGGAACAACCACCAGATCGACCGGATCGAGGCCGAGGCAGGAGAAAGAGGCGTGGAAGTCACGGTCGTTGTCGACTTCGTGCACGTAATTGAGTATTTGTGGGGCTCGGCTCGGGACCTCTTCCCCGAGGGCTGCCCGGCCGCCGAGGCCTGGGTCCGCGACCGGGCGATGGCAGTGCTCGAGGGCAATGCGAGGGACGTAGCGGCCGGCATCCGCCGGAGGGCAAGCAGCGAAGGCCTTGGCGCCTCTTCCCGAAAGGGCGCCGACGAGTGCGCGACCTACCTTTCCAACAAGGCGGACCACCTTGATTACCCGAAGGCCCTTTCGTCCGGCTGGCCCGTCGCCACAGGCGTGATCGAAGGCGCCGTAAGGCATGTTTGCAAGGACAGGATGGACATAACCGGGGCCCGATGGTCGGTCGACGGGGCAGAAGCGGTGCTGAAGCTACGTGCGCTCAGGTCCAACGGCGACTTCGATGCCTACTGGCGGTGGCACCGCTCACGTGAACGCCAACGAGTCCACCAAACCCGCTACCACGAGAACGTGATCCCAGTCGCCGCGTAGGGGTTTCCTTTGAAAAGAGCTGCACCCAGCCTGAGATGCACGAGCACGAGAAGTCTGACAGCCTCGTAGTACCTGCGAAGCCGCCGAACAAGGTCGGGCGACCGGCCGCGGAGGCGGTGGAGAGAAGGGGGCTGGCCGAAGGGAACACGGTCGAGCCGACACGTCCCGGACTCAGAGCCGGATTGGGCGGCAAAACAGGTCTCGAACGTGTGCGTGAGGTAGCACGGAAGGACAAGGAAGCGAAGTTCACGGCGCTGCTCCACCACGTCACAGTCGACCGCCTCCGAGAGGCCTACTGGGCGGTCAGCCCCAAGGCCGCCCCGGGGGTGGACGGTGCGACGTGGGGCGCCTACGGGGTGGGGCTGGAGGAACGCCTCCAGGACCTGCACCGCCGGGTGCACAGTGGCGCCTACCAAGCAAGACCGTCACGTAGGGCCTACATCCCCAAAGCCGACGGCGGGCAGCGCCCCCTGGGCATTGCCTCGCTGGAGGACAAGATCCTCCAGCGTGCCGTCGTCGAGGTGCTGAACGCCATTTACGAGGAGGACTTCCTGGGTTTCTCCTACGGGTTCCGGCCGGGGCGCAGCCCGCACTATGCGCTCGATGCCCTCGCAGCCGGGGTCTACAAGAAGAAGGTGAACTGGGTGCTCGACGCGGATATCCGCAGCTTTTTCACCCAAATTGATCAATTATGGTTGATAAAGTTCCTTGAGCACCGCATTGCGGACAAACGAGTCCTGCGTCTCATCCGGAAGTGGCTGAGCGCAGGGGTTATCGAGGACGGGAAGTGGTCCGAGACGCCGGAGGGCTCACCGCAGGGGGCATCGGTATCACCTTTGCTCGCTAATGTCTACCTCCATTATGTCTTTGACCGCTGGGCCTCACGATGGCGGAAAAGGCACGCCCGGGGCGACATGATCGTCACCAGGTTTGCAGATGACTTCATCGTGGGCTTCGAGCATCTTGGTGATGCAAAGCAATTCCTGAACGACCTTCGAGAGCGGTTTGCGAAGTTCAACTTGGAGCTGCACCCTGACAAGACGCGTCTTATCGAGTTCGGGCGCTACGCTGCTCGTAACCGAAAAGCACGTGGCCTTGGCAAGCCGGAGACGTTCGCGTTCTTGGGCTTCACACATATTTGTGGGAGGACCAAGACCGGGGCGTTCTGGCTCAGGCGCGTCACCATCGCGAAGCGGCTGCGGGCGAAGCTGAAGCAGGTGAGAGCCGAGCTGATGCGACGCCGGCATCTACCCATCCCCGAGCAGGGGCGATGGCTGGCAAGCGTGGTCCGAGGCCATGCCAACTACTACGCGGTGCCAGGCAACCTGGATGCCGTCGCGCAGTTTCGTACCCAGGTCACCCGAGCGTGGTTCAAGGCGCTCCGGCGCCGCAGCCAACGCAATCGGCTCAACTGGGCGCGGATGGGCCGTTTGGCCAACCGATGGCTACCCCCTGCCCGCAACGTGCATCCCTTTCCCGAGGTGCGCTTTGCCGCCAGGACCTGAGGCAGGAGCCCAGTGCGGTAGTTCCGCTCGCTGGGATCTGTGCGGGGGGCGGCCCGTAAGGGCCGTCCCTACCGCGAACGACGCGACGAAGCCCAGCCGAGGTGAGCGGCTGACCCCGGTGCGGACCCTTCATCACCACGAACAGCGCTCGAGAGGACGTCTCTGGACGTTCGGCGAGGAGGTAGGACTGGATGAGGCTCGCCACGTCCGGATCGATCGGCACGCGCCGTTCCTTGTCACCCTTGCCGACGACGCGGGTCCATCCCCCTCCGACGTCGA
>DAHWQF010000407.1 GCA_027334785.1 Acidimicrobiaceae bacterium | reverse complement strand
CTGTGCTTCACGCCCACCTACAGCTCCTGGGCCAACCCGATAGAAGCCCACTTCGGGCCGCTTCGCGAGTTCGTGCTCAACAACTCCGACCACCCGAACCACACCCTCCTGACCAACCGCCTGCACGCCTACCTGGCCTGGCGCAACGCCAACCCTCGTGACCCGAAGATCCTCGCCGCCGAACGCAAGAGGCGTGCCGAGATGAGGGCGGAGAAAGCAAGGCGCTGGGGCCGGCCCGCTGCTCGCGCCGCCTGAGCGCTCCTACTGCCTCATTTCGGGCTGCCCCCTTGGCTTGTCGCGCCTCGGCGCCTTGCTCCGGGCGAACAGCGAGCCACAATGCCCCACTTTTCGTCCGGTGTACAGTTCAACCGGTCGCCAGAAGCCCCAAAATGTAATTACAACCGTGTAGAACACCTGTTTGGCGCGCAAAGGTTTCCGGTCAAGGCACTAGCAAAGTTGCGTGGCAATGCGGGGAGCCAGACCCGTACCATGCTCGTACCGCTGACGAGGAGCCCTGCTCCGGGGGTACCGCGGGCGATGGCGTCGACAGGGAGCCTCAGCTGGCGGCGGGTGGACCAGGTGGTGCTGGCCGGCCGGCGGAGGAGGCCATGGTGGACGCTCGTGGAGCGGATCCGGACGCTCACCTCGCCGGCGAGGTCAGAGATCGCCCTAAGCGTCGTGGTGTCGGCAATGCCGGGGAGCACGAGCTTGTGGGTAAAGAGCGTGAGGAACCCATCGGCCTGGGTGCCCCATCGATAACGGGCCTGGGAGAGGTCCTGGAGGCAGGCGAGGACCAAGAGCCCCTGGCTACCACCCTCGGCAACGGTCGCCGCCAGGTCCGGGAGCGGTGCACGTGAGCCAGCTCTCCAGGGCGAACAACATCGGCGGCGAGGGGAGGGGGCGCCGTAGACGGCTCTCCGGACCTGGTCGAGGAGGGCAACCACCAACGGGGCGTAGAGCGCCTGGGCTGTGCCGGGCGCGCATATGTAAACCGTGTCTTTGCTCTGGGCGAAGTCGGCTGGGCTGAAGTTCGAGAAGCGTGCGGCCTGGAGCGCTGCGTTCGAGCGGTAGGCAGCGAGGAGGCTGTCGGCGGTAGAGAAGATGCCCGACTGCTCCCTGGCCTCGGGTTGGGCGATGCCGACCAGGACGTCGGCGGCGCTCCTCGACGTCATCTCGTCGAGGAGCGAGAGCGGGACCCGGAGGTCCCGGCGGTGGAGCCAGGAAAGGACGACCGCCATGTCGCCGTTACCCAGTGCGGCGGCGTGGAGGAGCGGGGCGAGGAGCGCCTGGCCACGCTCCACCCAGTGGGCGTCGTGGGCAGTGGGGTTGGGCCGCGCTGCGGTCGAAAGGGCATGTGCCCTAGCCACGGCCTCATCCCAGGCCTCACAGCCGACAAGGGGCGACCAGCAGAGCTCCTCCGCTCCCTCGGGAACCTCCAGGTTGCCGCCTGGGCACGAGAGCCAGACCTTGCCAAGGCGCGCACGCGCCCAGGCCGTGAGAGAAAAGACGTCAGGTTTTGTCGAGGTGACCACCGCGGGGTCGGGGTGGGCCAACAGGCTGAAGGAGAGCACGCAGGTCGTTTTGCCGCTCCGGGGCGGGCCCAGCACGAGCAGGTGCTCATCGGAACGGGCAAGGACCGGGTCCTTTTCTCCCCAGCCGAGGTAGAGACCAGCACGGCCGTGCTCCGGGAGGTCGCGGGCGCGCCCGGGCCGAGGACGGGACGGAGGAGGCCCTGGAGGCTCACAGCGAGCGCCCTTTGCCGTACACCAGGAGGCGGGTGGCCCCCCAAGCACGACGGTGGTGCTCGTCGGCAGGCGGTGGCCCCAGAGCGTCGCCAGGGTCATGGACGCCGTTCTCGGCACGGTACCTGGCGAGCTCGGACGCTCGCTCGGCCCAACGGTGGCGCTCGCGTCCAGCAACCGGCGGCTCGCCGAGGGCTGATACGGCCCAGGTCGGCGGGTCGGCGAGAAGGGCCTCTTGGCTGGGGGGCTCAACAGGAACTGGCCGAGAGCGAGCGCTTGGGCACGGGACTTCTGGAGCCGGCCGGCCAGCTCGTCGACTGCGTCGTCGGCGCCTTCGGTGACGACGAGCAGCTCGTTTGAGAGACTCCCCCGGGACAGGCCCACGTAACCCGCCTCCCGGTAGAGCTGGTCTGAGCCCAAAAGGAACGCCCGGTCGACCGTGGCGCCCTGGCCCTTGTGGACTGTCGTTGCATAGCCGTGGGCGAGGTGGCCGGCGCGGAGGTACTCGGCGGGTAGGTGGGTGCCGTCTTCGAGGGTGAGCCCGCCGAAGACGCGGCCGACCGAGGCCACGGTGGAAAGCGTGCCGTTGCGTACCCCGAGGGGCCGGTCGTTCCGGAGCGCCATGACCCGGTCGCCCTTGGCGAAGGCCCTCCCGGAGACCTCCACGCTCTCCTCGCCGAGCAAGCCGGCGGCTCCCATGCGCACGCGAGCGCGGGCGTTCAGGTCGTCCACGTCTGCCCGGCGAAGGGCGTACATAATCGCCTCCTCGCCGGAACGGTGGCTCGCCCACCAGGCGTCTGCCATCGCCTCTCGGGCGTCCTCTGCTGTCTCGGCCAGGTGGAGACGGCCCGGACCCTCGTAGACCGAGAGCGCGAGGCGGGCAGAGCCGGAACGGAGCTGGGAAAGGGCCTCTTTCTCCCATGTCTCGCGCTGGCGGCGGTTCTCGCGGAGCTCGACCACCGGGAGGGCCTTGGCGAGGGCAGAGAGGGCGCCGCCGGCCTCCACCTCTGGAGCTGGCGGGGGTCGCCAAAGAGGACGACCTGGGCACTGGAACGCTCGGCGTGGGCGAGGAGGCGGGCGAGCTTTCTGGTACCCACCATGCCAGCCTCGTCCACCACGACCACGGTCGCGGGCGCGAGGCCCGAGAGCGGCCCGGGGCGCTCCAGGTCGTGGAGCAAACGGTCGAGGGTCGTGGACGGTATGCCGGCACCGGCTTGGAGCTCGGCGGCAGCTCGGGCCGCAACAGCGCAGTACCTATGACGCGGTGGCCCGAAGCCTCCCAGGCTGCCCGCGCGGCGTCCAGGGCGAAGGTCTTGCCGGCGCCGGCCCTGCCGATCACGACCTGCACGCCGGCTCCAGATTCATTGATCCCTAATAGACCATGCGGCGCTGCTCGTCTGTTCTGACAAGAGGGGCCCGGCACGCTGGTCGGGTATTGTCGCTCAGACAGATGGTGGCAAGGTGGGCCACTTGCGGCCGGTCGCCCCGACCTGCGCGTGGGTGACCCTGAGCATGGGAGGGAAGCGCATGGAGGTGCTCGTTGCCTATGAGAGCCGTAGTGGCCGGACTCGCCGTGCCGCTGAGGCGGTAGCCTCGGCGGTGCGCGAACGGGGCTCGAACGCCACGCTCAAAGCCCTGGCCGAGACCACCGCTCAGGACATCGAGGACCACGACGCGCTAGCTATCGGCACCTGGGTCGAGGGCTTTATCGTCGTGAAGGTCGGGCCGGCCAAGGCCGCTCTCGAGGCAGTCGGGCGGCTGCCGGCCATGGGAGGCAAGCCGGCCGCTGTGTTCTGTACCTACGCGGTAAACCCCCGCGGCACGCTCGCCACCTTGCGCCGGTCGCTCGAGGCCAAGGGCGCCACGGTCGTAGCCGAGAACGCGAGCCCGCGCTCACACCCCGAGCGGGGCGCCACGGAGCTGGCAGAGCGTCTTTGCGCGTCCCCTCGACCGACGTGAGCGTGCCAGCACAGGCGAGGTGCGCCCCAGCCGGCCCGGCCCGACAGCATCGGGCAGCAGCTGTACCGGCCGCGCAGCCAAGGATCTCGGAC
>DAHWQF010000406.1 GCA_027334785.1 Acidimicrobiaceae bacterium | reverse complement strand
CCCCTCCGTCGGGCCCAGCGAGCAACGAGCCGCCGATGAGGAGCAGGCGCTCGCGCATCCCAGCGAGGCCGTAGCCCGCGTTGGCCGTCTCGAGGACGGCCCGGCTCGTTTCCGGCCCAGGCCGGCGGTTGGCTACGGTCAGGGTTGTGAGCCCCTCGCCGAAGTCGAGGCGGACGTCGACAGGCTGGCGCGGGGCGTGTTTGGCGGTGTTCACAAGGGCTTCTTGTGCCGTACGGGTGAGCGCCAAGCCGGCGTCGGCGGAGAGGGGCCGGGGAGCGCCGGCCACTTCGAAACTGACCGGCGCCGCGTAGTGGCGCTCATGGCCGGCCGAGATCTCGGCGAGGGCGTCCGCCAGTGGCGGGGCACCGGCGCGAAGCGCATAGAGCGCCCGGCGCGTCTCCTCGAGCCCCACGGCTGCCGTGCGCCTGGCCTGGCCTAGAAGCTCGACCGCGCGTTCGACATCGCGCTGGTCGGTGAGCAGGGCCTGGGCGGCCTGCACCTGGACCCCGAGAGCGCCGAGGGAATGGGCGAGCACGTCGTGGATCTCCCTCGCGATGCGGTTGCGCTCCTCGAGGGTCGCGGCCCGGGCCTGTTCGTCGCGGAGCTGGTCCGCCTTGGCGAGGAGTGTGGCGGACTGCTCGGCTTTCTGGCGGTGCTCTCGCGTGACGAGCCCGAAGCTGAGCCCGAGCAACATGACTATCGGGTACCCGAACGTGGCGAAAGTGCTCGTGCTGTAAGCGAGCCCGGCTGAGGCGACCGCGATTGCCCCTATCCCTGTGACGCTGCAGGCTGCAAACGTGCTCAGGCTGTAACCCGCCCAGATCGTGGCCATGGTGGCCAAGAGGTTGAACGACCCGCCCCTGCCCGTAAGCGAGGCCCATCCTGTCGTGACGGCCATGGTGCCGACCAGGAATGGCAGTGCAGGCCGGAGCCCGGCTCGGGCACGGGGCGAGAAGTCCGCCGCTTCCCAGGCCGCCACCGTCAACGCAGCAATGGCGAAAGCCGTGGTCTCGATCACCACGTCCCGGGGCCTTATGTATTGGGAGAAACTAGCGAGCCCGACGATGGCGAGGGCGAGCAACCGCCCGGCCAGGCCCACCTTGCGCAGCACGGCTCCATTATCTCTCGCCGGCACCCCCGATCGCCTCAGCCCGCTGGGTGGGTAGAGGTAGGAGGTGGAGGCCGGTTATCCAACCAGTTTCATACCGCCGGGTTGACGACCCCAGGCCGACGGGAAGCGACACTGCCTTCATGGCACCCGAAACGACCGACCGCCGGAGCGAGCCGGCGGCGCACGCAGTGGACCTGCGGAAGACCTACGGGACCGGCCCGGCGGCCGTGGAGGCCTTGGCCGGCGTGGTGGTCGCGTTTGAGAAGGGCCAGTTCACGGCCGTGATGGGCCCTTCTGGCTCGGGGAAGTCGACCCTCATGCACTGCATGGCCGGCCTCGATAGGCCGACTTCGGGCCAAGTGTTCATAGACGGCCGGGACATCGGTGCGCTCGACGACGCAGGGCTCACGGAATTGCGCCGCGACCGGCTCGGCTTCGTCTTCCAGTCTTTCAACCTCGTCCCGACCCTGACCGCAGCAGAGAACATCACCCTGCCCCTCGACCTCGCCGGTCGCAAGGTCGAGCGGGGCTGGTTCGACCACCTGGTCAGCCAACTTGGCCTTGCCGACCGGCTCGGCCACCGCCCGAGCGCGATGTCAGGCGGCCAGCAACAACGCGTCGCCTGCGCGCGGGCGCTCATAAATATGCCGAAGCTCGTCTTCGCCGACGAGCCGACCGGCAACCTCGACTCGAAAGCGTCTGCCGGGCTGCTTGGGTTCCTGCGGGGCTCGGTGAGCGAGATGGGCCAGTCCGTCGTCATGGTCACCCACGACCCGCAGGCCGCTTCTTACGCGGACAGGGTCGTCTTCCTGGCCGACGGGCAACTGGTGGACGAGCTCGAAGGCCCGACCGCGGACAGCGTCCTCGAGCGCATGCGCGAGCTGGCGGCCTGAAATGCGCAAGGTGACAATGAAAGGCCTTTTGGCCCACAAGCTCCGCCTGGCGCTGACGTCGCTCGCCATCGTCCTCGGCGTCACGTTCGTCGCCGGCACGTTCGTCCTCACCGACACGCTCCACAACGCCTTCTACGGGTTGGTCGGCAGCATTTACCAAAAAATCGACTTCCAGGTCCGCGGCGTGGCGGAGTTTCCCACCAAGGACGCCGCCAGCGCGGTCCGTAACCCGCTCTCAGAGGACCTACTCGGCACCGTGCGGCGTGTCCCGGGGGTCCAGGCGGCCGAAGGGGTCGTGAGCGGCTACGCCCAGTTCCTCTCGCGTGACGGCAAAGCGATCGTGACCGGGTCCGAACCGACCATCGGCGAGAGCTTCGACCCCGACTCGCAGATCTCCGACCTCCGAGTCGTCCGGGGCGCCCCACCGCGGGGGGCCGACGATGTCGTGATGGACGCCGGCACGGCCAAGAAGTACCACTTCTCGGTGGGCGAGCGCGTCCGGGTGCTGTTCTCCAACGGTGAAGTACGGCCTTTTACTATCAGCGGCATCGCCCAGTACGGGAGCGGCCAGTACGGGAGTGCCGACAACCTGGCGGGCGTGACCTTCGCCGCGTTCACCCTCCCGACGGCCCAAGAGGTCCTCGACCAGGTGGGCCAGCTGGACAACATAGACGTGGTCGCCGAGCCAGCGGCCGACGAGTCCGCAGTCCAGTCGGCCATCGCCCGTGTACTCCCGCCCGGGGTAGAGGTCGTCACCGGCCAGACCGTGCTAAACGAACAGACGAGCGCGATCAACCGGGCGCTCTCGTTCTTTTCGACGGCCCTCCTCGTCTTTGCGTTCATCTCTTTGTTCGTCGGGGCGTTCACGATCTTCAACACGTTTTCCATAACCGTGGGCCAGCGGGCCCGCGAACTGGCGCTGCTGCGCGTGGTGGGCGCGAGCCGGCGCCAGGTCTTTGGCTCCGTGCTCGCCGAAGCGGGCGTGGTGGGGGCTCTTTCCTCCGTGGTCGGCATCGGTTTGGGCGTGCTGGCGGCAGCCGGTCTCGAGGCGCTCATGAGCGGGCTCGGCTACACGCTGCCGTCGGGGCCGCTCGTGTTCGAGGCCCGTACCGCGATCGTGGGGCTGGCGGTGGGTATCGGCGTGACCGTCATATCCGCAATAGGCCCGGCCCGGCGAGCGGTGCGGATAGCGCCCGTGACGGCACTAACAGATCGCCAGGAGGGGGACGAGGTCTCGCCGCCCCGCCGCCTGGCGTCGGGGGCCGCGGTTGGCCTCCTCGGCGTGGTGGTGCTCGCGGGCGGCCTGGCCGCTCCCGAAGTCGCGCTCGTAGGTGCTGGGGCAGCGTGCATTTTCGTCGGCGTGGCCATGCTGGCCCCTGCAGTCGCGCGGCCGCTGTCCGGGGCGATCGGGCGCCCATTGGCCGGTTCGCTGGGCGTCTCGGGACGGCTCGGGCGGGAGAACTCGATGCGCAGCCCCCGCCGCACCGCGCAGACGGCTTCGGCGCTCATGGTCGGGATCGCCCTCGTCTCGGCGATGGCCGTTTTCGGGGCCTCTGTGTCGAGCTCTGCGACCTCCAGCGTGGACAACGCCGTAAAGGCCAACCTGATCGTGACCGGCACCAGCGCCGGCCCCGGCTCTTTCGGCAAGGCGCTGGCAACGCGGCTGTCGGCGCTACCAGGGGTCAGTGCTTCCCTCACTGCCTATGGCGGCCAGTTCGAGATCCGCCAGTCGCTCGAGAGGCTGAAGGGCGTATCGACCTCGGGCCTGGCGAAAACGGTGAGCCTGCACATGAAGGCGGGCAGCACCGGGGCGCTGGCGCA
>DAHWQF010000405.1 GCA_027334785.1 Acidimicrobiaceae bacterium | reverse complement strand
ATGGCCGCCTTGAAACGGATGAGGCCGAGAGACCGAGGCCGTATCGTCAACGTCGGCTCAGCCCTGTCCTTTGTCGGCATACCTCTGCAGTCGGCCTACTGCTCCTCGAAGTTCGCCTGCCGGGGCTTTTTCGAGTCAGTCCGGGCCGAACTGCTCCACGAAGGAAGCCATGTCCGCTTATCGATGGTTCACCTGCCGGCAGTCAACACTCCCCAGTTCGACTGGTGCCAGACCACCTTGGACAAGCACCCACAACCCGTCCCGCCGATCTACCAGCCCGAGATGCCCGCCAAGGCCATCCTTGACGTCGCCCTCGACGGGCGGAGAGAGAAGATTGTCGGCACCTGGAACAAGATGCTCGTTTTCGTCGACTCCCTCTTCCGAGGTGTCGGCAACCATTACGCCGCCACCGCGGCCTGGGGGGCGCAGTTGACCGACCAGAGGGTGGACCCTAACCGCCCGGCGAACCTTCACCACCCTGTCGATCAGGACCGGGACTTCGGTGCCCACGGCATCTTCGACCGTCGGTCCGGCGGTGTCCTCGACCCGTCGTTCCTGAAAAGCCTCCCTCACACAGCCAAACTTTTCGCCCAGGCGGCCCGGGCCAACCTGTCGGAAAGAGCGAGGAGCGGACGGAACATGCTCGATGATCCGCTCCCAAACACCGGGCAGTCCTAGTTGACGGCCCGGACGGCCCTCGCCATGGAGAGCGCCTCAGCCTCGGCTGGCCCCCCTCTGGTGAAAGGAGCGTGATCAGTTGGCTGACAGGACCGCTGCCGACCCTCGAGAGCCTGCCAGCGGCGGCCCCCAAGACAGACGATCAGAAGCGACCCTCGGGACGCGACTGATCGACGCCATCAATGACGCCCTCAGCCAAGAGACGGCCAGCGAACCCGTCGCACCGGAGGCCGCCGTTACTGGTCCGGCCACTTCTCTGTTTTCTGTTGCCACGCGGCCAGGCGCCGAGCCTGCTCCTCCTTGAGGGCTCGGTCGAACGAGACACCCTCGGCCACCCAGTCAAGTTCAAGGACGTCCATGGCGAGCGTCGAGGGGACGGCGCGTCGCGGCCGGTCACAGCGACAGAGCCCGGCGACAGGCTCTTCTCCGCAGTTCCCGCAGGCTTGCACGGCTGGCGGCGATCCCCCGGCCCCAACTGGGTGCTCACCTACCAAGCCGCTCCTCGCCCCTGGGAAAACAGATGGTGGCAGGAGGGCGGCAGCGTGCCTGCGGTGCGTACCGCAGGCTAGGCAAAGCCGCAGCCAGTGGCCGTTGCGCTGGTCGCAGGCGCAACAAGTCCAGTCGTGCGGGCCCGGTAGGGCCGCCGCTGAGTTATCGGGCACCGACGATTCATGAGGGAGCATCAGTCACACCTGCCAAACGGAGTTCACGACATCGATCGCCAGCCAGCGCGGACATCTTAGCCGCTTAGGTTGACCGCCACCATCTCGTCGTGAACGAAGACTAGACGGCTGTCTGACCAGGCGTCGAGGACGACTTGGCGCGACCGGCAGGACCTCCCGAGACCACGCTATGTGACCAGCCAATCCGAGGGGAGCCTACCGACACATGGCAGTCTTGGAGTGGACGTGACCGGATTTGAACCGCGATTTTCTATGTTACGACAGAAAAGCGATTTGAACCGGGGCGGGTGGCCTAAAAGTTACACGCAGAGGACCCGGTTTCCCCTGTGGTGCTATCGACCGTTGCCGCCGAGCGCAGGCGCTATGGGTTGCCGGCGCCACCCGCATGAGCACGAAGATGACTCGCCCCGTCGATGCTCTTTTCCTTCCGGGCGCACTCTAAGGCCGTCGCCCGTACCTCTTGATGAGATACGGGTAGGCTCGGTCGCAGGAGGGTCCGCGATGAGTACTCTTGCTCAGAATGAAAAGACCCCAGTGACCAGGTCCGGGCCACGTCAAGGATCCGCGTTCACCTCTCGTCAAGGATCCGCGTTCACCTCTCGGCGACGGGTGGAAAAGGCGCTCGCGCACCAAGAAGGCGACCAGGTCCCGCTGGACCTCGGCGGGAGCATGACCACCGGCATCCACGCCAGCGCCCTCTACCGCCTCCGCCAGGGCTTGGGCCTGGACGCCCCAGGCACGCCGGTCAGGGTTATCGAGCCCTTCCAGATGCTCGGGGAGGTTGGGGCCGACCTCATCGAGGCCTTGGGCGTGGACGTGGTCGGGGTCAACCGGCTGAACAACATCTTCGGGTTCCCTAACGAGGACTGGAAGCCGTGGACATTGTTCGATGGGACCCCTGTGCTCGTGCCCGGCCGGTTCAACACCGAGCCCAGTCCGGGGGCCGACATCCTCATGTACCCCGAGGGGGACGACTCGGTCCCACCCTCGGCACGCATGCCCAAGGGCGGGTTTTACTTCGACGCCTTGAACCGCCAGGGGCCGCTTGACGACGAGCACTTGGACGTCGAGGACAACCTGGAGGAGTTCGGCCCGATCAGCGACGCCGACCTTGCCCATGTGGCAGGTGAAGTCGAGCGGTTATGGCCCACCGGCAAGGCCATCTTGCTCAACCTGGGCGACACCGGTTTCGGGGACGTTGCCTTAGTCCCGGCCATGCAGCGTAAGCACGTAAAGGGCATTCGCGACGTCGAGGAATGGTACGTGAGCCTTTCCATCCGGCCGGGCTATCTCCACGACGTCTTCGAGCGCCAGTGCGAGATCGGGATAGCCAACTTGGCCCGCGTGTACGAGGTGGTAGGCGACAAAGTGACGGCAGTGTTCGTCACCGGCACCGACTTCGGCGCGCAACAAGGCCCGCTGGCCTCGCCCCGCACCTACCGCAACTTGTTCAAGCCCTTCCATGCCCCGGTCAATTCCTGGGTCCATGCCCACACCGGCTGGAAGACCTTCATCCACTCCTGCGGGTCGGTCCGGGCCCTTCTCGACGACATCGTGGACGCCGGCTTCGACGCCCTGAACCCGGTGCAGACCTCGGCAGCCGGCATGGCCCCCGAAGAGCTGAAGCAAAACTACGGCGACAGGCTGACTTTCTGGGGTGGGGGCGTCGATACCCAGCGGGTGCTGCCTTTTGGCACCCCCGAAGAGGTGCGGGCCATGGTGCGTGACCGGATCCGCATATTCGGACGCGGCGGCGGCTTTGTGTTCAACACCGTCCACAACGTCCAAGCCGGTGTCCCCACGGACAACCTTCTCGCCTTGTACCAGGCGGTGGCCGACTTTCGTGCTTACTAGGGGAGCACACCCCAGACGAGCAAGTAGGAGGAACTATGCCAGTACTAGAGGAACTGCGACAAGCCGTGGTCGACGGCCAGGCCAATGTTGCGGTAGCCCTGGCTACGCAAGGCCTGGAGGGGGGGATCCCTGCAGAGGTCCTATTGCAAGACGGGCTGATCTCTGCAATGCAGGAGGTAGGCCGGCTGTATGAAGAGGGCGAGATCTTCGTGCCCGAGATGCTCGTTGCGGCTCGGGCCATGAACGCGACCTTGGTCGTGCTGAAGCCGCTCCTGGCCGCTGAGGGCTCCAGGGTGCACTCCGAGGGGAGAGTGGTAATTGGCACAGTGCAGGGCGACTTGCACGAGATAGGCAAAAACCTGGTAGCCATTATGCTCGAAGGCTCTGGCTTCGAAGTTGTCAACCTAGGCGCCGACGTCTCCCCGGAGCGCTTCGTCGAGGCCGCCAGAGCTGGGGTGGACGTGGTGGCCATATCGGCCTTGCTCACCACCACGATGACCAATATGAAGGCGGTGGTGGAGGCCCTTGGCCAGGCCGGCCTGCGGGAAAAGGTCCAGGTGATCGTGGGCGGGGCCCCGATAACGGCCACGTTCGCGAGCGAGATCGGTGCCGACG
>DAHWQF010000404.1 GCA_027334785.1 Acidimicrobiaceae bacterium | reverse complement strand
CTCACGCACCGGCTCCCGGTCGCCTCGCATGAGATGCCGGCGTCCTGCCGGCTGGCGAGCTGGGCAGGGCACTGCAAGGGGGGGACCCCCTTGACCCCCAGCCCTCAGCTGCTCCGCTCCGCTCGTACAGCCTGGCACACCCAAGCGCCGTGAGAAAACGCTGGCAAGGACGTCGCTTCGCTCGTTCACACTGAGACCTCGAGCATTCATACCGTGAGTCGAGTCCCTCAAAACCTCCCGGGGACGTGTCCCAACCGACCTCAGTCCGGGTCATCCGACCCACGGAAACGTCAGAAGACCCCGAAGTGCTGGGCATCGCCGAAGGCAAGTACCGAGCCGGTGGCGGTCACCAACCAGTAGCCCAGGCCATCTGGGGTCGAGGCGATCCCAACAACCTGCACAGGCACGTGGGAGCGGTCAGGCGCCTTGAACTTGCGGGCATCACCAAAGGCCATCACCTGGCCGGTGGCGCTCGCGAGCCAGTAACCCCGCCCGGCTGCAGCGGCGGCAATGCCGACTATCCGTTGGCCGGGACGTCCACCGGCCCTCCCGTAAAAACGGGCGCCACCGGATGCGAAAACAGCCCCGTTGGCGCTCGCGAGCCAGTAACCACCGCCCGCCGGGGAAGGCGCGATCCCGACGATCTGCACTTCAAGGGGCCGTGGAGCCCGGCCTCCAGCCTCACTGGCATCACCAAAGCCAAAAACATCGCCATTGGCTGAAGCCACAAGGTAACCCTCGGGCCTGGCTCGTGGTAACCCAGAGGAGGTCCCATGTCCCTTTCCGCCATGTGATGGCTTGCCCTGCGGTCCATAAGTGGCATTCGGCCGGCGGGCATACCGTGTCGTCGCGGGGGCCGCAGCTGCGCTCGGCTGCAGAACGGGCTGGGCCGCCAAGCCCGCGAATATGGCGACCGCGAGGAAACAAGCTGCGCCTCTTAGGCCTGCCATATCCGGCAAGTGTGACCTTCCTCACACGGGCCTAACATCGGGGGAACCCCCCATGTTTAGTGAGGAGGGGAAGGAACTCCTGCGAGGAGCCCGAGACAGACCTTCCCCCCTCTCTCTCCCGTCACCGGCGCTTCATTCTTCTTTTTCTGCTATCTGCTCCGTTTTCTCCTTTGAGCCTCTGGTCCTCCCGCGAGTGCAAGCTGCCTTCTCAGCTTGCCGTTCCGTTCGGTCGACAGCCGGGCTAGAGCCATGCACCACAGCACCTACCTTTCAAGTCACCCCGGTACTCTCGATTTGCATCGAGCGCGGCGAATGTCACGGGCTCGGCAAGCCTGCCCCGATGTCGAGGGCTTCACGCTCGTTGAGATAATGGTCGTCGTAGTAGTGATGGGCATCCTGCTGGCGATCGCCATCCCGTCGTTCCTGGCAACCAAGGGCAACGCTTACGACGCGTCGGCCGGCTCCAACGCGACCAATGTACTTACCACCGAGAAGGCGTACTTCGTCAACAATGGGGAATTCATTGACGCCGGGTCCGCGCACAACGGGGCCAAATTGGACAACCAACTACCATGGGGCGCCAACGGCGTACCGACTGTGACTGGCACTGTCACCGCGCAAGTCGGCACAGCGACAGCTCCCTTCGCAGAGACCACCGGGCCAGGCGGGAGCGGGTCGGTCCTCCTGGTCGAGGACTACTCGACTTCGGGCCGCTGTTTTTACATAGAAGACGACGAGGCGGCCAACCCGTCGACATTGGGGTACGCCGAGAGCAGCGGAGGGTGCGTGCCGGACTCGAAAGTGACTTTCGGTGCGCCGGCCTCAGGGAGTGCGGGTGCGAACATTGTGCCCTCCGGCACGATCACGGCTGGGGATTGGTACAAGGGGTTCTAAGAGGAGCGGCCAAGGGTTTTCCTGGAGACGACCGCCGTCTCCACATCAGTCGCGCGCGGAGGCGAGGAACTCGAGCAACAGCCGCTGGTCCACCGGCTCGTTGCCAAGGCTCCCCACACCCTCTTCATGGCTCGCCTCCCCTGGGTCGGGCTCTACCAGGGCCAGGGAAGGTGCCCCGCCCTGGTCCCGGGAGACGGTTACCGGTACTGCCAGCGCGACCGGGAGAGGTTCGTCGTCCTCGAAGCACACAGCAGCGGACACGGTGGGCTTCGTGCCGGCGTCGACAACCTTGGCGCCGGCGCGTCCCCGAGCCCGGCGCTTGGCCGGGTGTACGGTCGAGCCCTGGGTCGTCTCGTCAGCGGTTTGGCAGACCTTTACGAGGCTGAGGTCGACCAGCTCTTTCACCGCCTTGCGCCCGTTGAGCTCACCGAGGCCCCGCTCTGTCAACACCGCACCGACAGTGCGCCCGCTGCCGATGGTGGCCACGACTTGCCACTGGTCTGCGCGGAGCATCACCGGGCCGTCGAACGAGGCTTGGAGTTCGAGCCGGCAGGACTGCGAGGGGAAAATCGCCACGATGGACGGCCACTCATGCCGGCAACCGCAGCGGAGTTGACCCCCCTTGAGGTCAAGGCCTGTATCGTATCAAGAGAAGCTAACTAACTGACAGAATTGAGGCGGAGCCGGACACTAATAGGAAGGCTTTGGTAGCGAGCGGCCGAGCGGCAAAGGAGGCTTCAGTGGGGGATTGTTCCGGCAAGACATTCCGAAGAAGGGTCCGCCCTAAACCGCACGTTGACATCGAGGGCCACTCTCACGCACAATTGTCACCTAGCTAGAGGTCGTAGGGAGCTTCGCAAGCTCACTGGGCACCTGGGCGCCCGTCGGCAAGTGGGTTGAGGGTGTTGGCGTACCTGGAGCTAGCCGCTCGGTGGACGTTGGCATTGGTGCTGGCGGCTGCGGGCGCCGCCAAGCTCCCAGACAGGAGAGCGGTCGAGAAGAGTGTGACGCGCTACGGAGTTCTACCCGTGCGTGTCGTGCGCCCGGTGGCGCAGGTTCTGCCGTGGGCAGAGTTGTGCTTGGCGCTGGCGCTCGTTGTCGGCGTGCTAGCGCGCTTCGCAGCGCTGCTCGCTGGAGGGATGCTCTCGGCCTTTGCTGTCGCCATCGTCTGGAACCTCTTACGTGGGAGACGCTTCGAGTGCGGCTGTGGCACCACTTATGATACCGAAATCGGTTGAGGTCTCGCGGCCCGTGACGCCGCCCTTGTCCTCATGGCCGGCTTCGTTGTCGCGGCTCCGGATGTCCCCCTCGCGGTGTGGACCGTGTGGCACGCCGAGCGAGTTGTGCTCCCGGCATGGGATGAGTTCCTACCCGTGCCGCTGGCTGTGTGCCTCGCCTATTGCACCGGGCGTAGCGTAGAATGTTGTTGGCGGGTGTTGAGGCAGGCTCGGGCGTCCCTCGAGAAGCGGGGGGCGTAGGAGTTGACGCCCACCTGGATAGCCTTTACTGTGCCCTTTGGGTGGCTGTCGTCGTGCTGGCCGCGTTGGTGCTGGGCCTGGCGAGGCGGCTTGAGCTGATCTCCTCGGTTGCAACGGTCCCGGCGAGGGGGCACCGTCGTCTGCTGGGCGGCCCAGACGTCGGCAGCAGGTTCCCCGCCACATTGGGGGACGTCGAGCTGGGATATAGTCAGGAGCGGGTCGTGGTGTTCCTCAGCTCGTCGTGTGGGCCTTGCCAGGGCCTTGCCCAGTCGTTGTCTGAAGCGCCAGCTACCGGCGCTGACCTGGGGCTCGAAGTAGTCTTGGTCACTGATCCAGAAGGCGCCAGCGCGTACGCTGACATCGGCGCCGCCCGCGTCGTGGTAGAGCTCGATCGGGAGGTCTCCCGACAGCTCGGAGTCAATGCCACTCCGTTCGCTATCGCAGTGGACCACTCCGGCGCTGTCAAGGGCACGGGGGTACCCCACAGCTGGGACGAGCTGGTCGGCCTGGCCGGAAAAGGGAGCC
>DAHWQF010000403.1 GCA_027334785.1 Acidimicrobiaceae bacterium | reverse complement strand
TAGTGGGCCTTTGGCGCCGTTCCCTGGAGCTGCGCCGCTATGTCCCTTCGCGGGCTGGCTCTGGCGCAGCTTCGGCCAAACGATCTCGCACCAGGCGGGCCGAAGGGAGCACCATGCCCAGGAAGACCCAGCGGAACCCGACGTGGGAGAGGACCGCCACGAGGACGTAGGCGCCGCCAGGGCCCCGCCAACGACGTCCAGGCCCCCCCCGGTGAGCAGCCCGATCGCGGCCGCCGGCGAGGCGATCAAGGCGGAGAGCGACAGGAGCGGGATAAAGGTCCTGCCGACGAGGGCGAGCCGGCGGTGCCCGACGCCGCCTCCCAGCCGGCCTCCGAGGTAAGAGAAGAGCGCCCTGCCGCCGTAGGAGAGTGCCGAGGCGAGGCCGAACTCCCAAACGGGCTGGTGCAGCGCGATGACGGTAAAGCGACATCGGGTGCACCTTTATCGCTATCAGGCTCCAGAGAACGGAACCGCCCGACCTACGGATGGCCGCGAAGTCAGCCTTTTGCCTTGGCGATTGACAGCGGGACAGGCAGGCGCGAGGATATGAACGTATGAGAGCCGGCTGACAAGGGGCAAGCCTGCTCAGGCGGAGCGTACTCCGCAACTCGAATGCTCGGTCTTGGCCTTCATCGCGAACAGGAGGCGACATATGAAGACTTGCCGCTCTGTCGGCTCCGCCCATTACCGGGGCGGGCGGCCGTGGTCGTTACGCCGCCCAGCTTTGCTGGCGGCTGTGGGCGCAGTGGTTGCCCTGCCGCTCGCACCACTCGGGACCAGCAGCGCTCTGGCTGCGGCCTCCACGACAGTCCCTTCGGACGTGCCGTACGCCCTCCCGGTGACGCAGCTGCCGAGCGTGAAGTCGTCCCCGCCCGTGGCTGCGGACGCCCCGTACACCCCGGCAGTGCTCAACCTCATTGCTCAGCTTGAGCCGTCCAACCCTCCCACTCAGGCACAACTCGCCAACGCTGACGCGTTGTTCCATGGCGGCGCCAACTCGAGCTGCCACAACGTCGGCCCAACCGCTGCCCCGACCGGCACGACCCCGAGCATCATGCCAATGTGCTGGTCGGATGCCCAAGGGATCAACGTCACCTCGGGGCCTAATGTCCGCAACACTACCGGTCCCATGGACTTGATGGGCCTAGGAGCAACCTTCGACCGCAACCTCGCCAACATCTGGGGCCAAACCGAGGGCACCGAGGGCCGCGAGCTCATGGTGACCGGTCTTTTCGGGCCACAGACCGACCTTGACCGGCTCCCCAACTGGGGCCGTAACCTGACGACGACCGGGGCAGACCCGTACCTTTCCTCGCAGCTCGTGCAGTCCCAGATAAACGGCATACAGTCGGCTGGCCTCATGTCGGAGATGAAGCACTTTGCCGCCTACAACGGCGAAGACCAGAGCCAAACTTCTCAGGTACAGGACCAAGCCCTCCACGAGCTCTACCTCGCCCCGTACGAGGCAGGCTTTGTCGGCGGCCAGGCGGCCGCCACCATGTGCTCATACCAAATATGGCAGGACACGGCCACCACGCTCCCTTCCTCAGAGCCGTCCTTGGCGAGCACCTACCCGGTGAGCCCATACGCGACCGGGCCCAGCCCGAATACCTGGCCCCTAAACGAGGCCCACTACTCCTGCGAGCAACCTCTCACCCTCACGTACGCGCTGCGGGATCTTTGGGGCTCCAAGGCCATGGTGGGCTCTGACTACCCGGCCACCCACAGCACCTCGGCCATATTGCAAGGCGAGGACCAGGAGCAGCCCACCACCAATGGGTACTTCAGCGCCAGCAACTCGCTCAACACCTCAGGTGGCGGTTTCTTCTCGCCATCTGCCTACGACCCGACGGGCGACACCTGCGCTGACGCGTCCGGCAACCCCGAGCCGTGCAGTACTCTCGGTGCCGTCCACGTCGCCGGCATCCCGGGGCCTGGTTGCCCCGCCTACGGCTGCACCCTGGTGCAGGCGGTAGCCAATGGGACAGTCCCTCTCTCGGTGTTCAACCAGGCGCTCGCCACCATGCTCTATCAGGAGGAGCGCTTCGGGATGCTTGGCTGCGACCAGACGCCGGTCGCGTCCACGTGCACCAACCCAGGCGGTACCGGCGGGGACAGGAGCGGGCTCGCCCCGCTGCCCACCGGGCCGACCAGCGGGGCGACGCCGGCCGCTGACTTGGGCACCAAGAACGGTGACGCCGCCGTGGCTGAGCTCGAGGCCGAAGAGGGCGGGGTGCTGCTTAGAAACGACAGCACCACGCTCCCTATGACACCGGCCGACCTGAAGGGCGGAGTCTTCGTGACCGGCCCGGGCGCTCAGTACACGATCGCCGACCCGACTACCGAGGCCTCGATCGGCTACTTGGACCGAGGCCAGGTGAACCCCCTCGAGCAACTCCAAGCTTTCAGCGGGGACCCCGGGGCGTTCACGTACGCGCCCGCACTTGACCCGGTGGGCTACCCGGTGCCGTCATCGGCACTGTCGACTTCTAGCTCTTCTGTCACCGGGGACCTGACCCAAACCGCCAACGAAGTCCTCACCACGACGGCCTCGTCGATCGACTTCACGACTGTGTCGAGCCAGGGGCAGCTGGCCCCGGCGACCTATGCCTGGAGCGGCTATATCTACGTCCCGACTACCGACACCTATACCTTCGACTTCCAGTTCTCGCCCACGATCGCCAGGCCGGCGACAGATCCCGTAGCCTCGGCCAGCTGGTCGGCAGGTACCGCCACCCTTACCCTTCCGAGTGGGACGCCAGCGCCAGTCGGGTCCCAAGTCATTGTCGCCGGAGCCTGCCCGTCGGGTTATGACGGCAGCTTCACGGTGACCGCCTCCACGGCAACCTCGGTTTCCTATGCCCTAGCCACGGACCCCGGGACCTGCTCCGAGAGCCTCCCCGTCACGGGGGCCAGTTGGTCCCAGGGCTTCAGCTTCGGCCCGTTCTCGTTCCCGTCCCAGGCGACGCTCAACTTTGCCAGCACCCCAACGCCGCCGAGCCCCGGCTCAACCGTAACCGTGACTGGAGTGAGCCCGTCCGGTTATGACGGCACCTTCACGGTGGCTTCCTCGACGTCGACCTCCGTCAGGTACGACCTCGCTTCCAACCCGGGGACTTACGTGAGCGGGGGGACGGTGGCAGTTTCCGCAGCCGGGACGGCCTCGATCGGCGGAGTGCAGGTCAGCTTCGACGGCTCCCCGGTGGCTCTTCAAACCGCGGCGCCGGTCAATTCCACAGGTGGCGCCTCTGTGGAAATCGCCGGCTCCCCGACCAACGCCGGTTACACCCAAGCTGGGCTCACCAACATGCAGTACCCGGCAGGGACGCTGGCAGGTGGGAAGTTCTACCCGATCACGATCACTTTCGACAACAATACGGGGGCACCTGCTAGTTTCCGCTTCGGTTACAACAGGGCCATCGGCGACATCGCCGACGCCGCCGCCGCAGCCAAAGGCAAGAGCCTCGCGATCGTGTTCCTGAACGACAACGGCGCCCCCCCGGAGGGCAACACTCCGACGGCCCTGACGATGATAAAGAACCCCTATTACAACCCCTCCGAGCCGGTGAGCGACTCCAATCCCCCCTACATCGCTGGTGTCGAGTCGCTCCCTGCCAACCAGACCCAACTGGTGGAGGCGGTCGCCGCTGCCAACCCCAACACAGTCGTCGTGCTCAACACGACCGACCCCGTGCTAATGCCGTGGATAAACAATGTAAAAGCGGTGCTCGAGATGTGGTACTCGGGCGAGGAGGGCGGGACGGCGACCGCCCGCCTCCTCCTCGGTTTGGCCGACCCGAGCGGGCACTTGCCTATCACGTTCCCGGCCCACGCCACTGACACGATCTGGGC
>DAHWQF010000402.1 GCA_027334785.1 Acidimicrobiaceae bacterium | reverse complement strand
TCCGTCGCCGGTAGCGTCGAGCCGGCGACTGGCACGAAGCCTTCCCCTGAAACGAGATGACCGACCACTTGCGACAACGACGCGTCATAGACGGGAGGTTCCAGGGTGGCGGCACTCACAGGCGTGCCTTGAGAGGGCAGGACGGTGGTGCTCGCCACATAACCGACAACCGTCCCCTGACTTATTACCGAGATGTACTGCGGCACAGACGCCATAGAGATTGCCCCACCCGTAAACGCCGCTGGCGGGATGGTGCCCATGCTGACCCCTCCCGGGCCGGTCGTCCAGCCGTCGCTCCCCGTGGTTGCTGGCACGGCGTTGTAGTTTGCCGCAGGCGCCGTTGCGTCTCCGGTGACATAGTTGCCTCCATACTTAGTTTCACCGAACGAAATCGCGTTGTACGAGCCTGTACCCGGGTTCCCGCAGATTTCACCACCGAGCCCAAAAAAGGCTGTCTTGACGTCGGCGTATTCTTGGGCGTCGCCACAGACGTTACCCTTGAAATACTCAAATATAGTTAAGCCCAAATCTCCAGCAGGCAAAGGGTCGTCGTCAGAGCACTCCGCGAGGTAGCTGCTCTCTGTATAGCCGTCGACTACTGGTCCAGAGCTTGTGGTTGCTTCGTTGCAGTAAGCCGTATTATTAAGTACATAGCCGGGGACCCATCCCGAAGTGGTACTGGAAAATGCCGGGGTGGCACCCAGCCCAGCTATTAGCCCCGCAGAAAGAGGCACAGTTGATAGGAACTTGACCGAACGACGAAGAATCCCTTGTTGCACTGTAGTCCTTTCTATATTGTAGAGGCTGAAGTCTCGTTCGTCTGAACGGGCGAGGCTCTGAACAGCAGGCCGGCGCGGGGCCTGCCAGCAGCTGGCGGACAACGCTGTTGGCAGTGTCGCCCGCCGTCCAACGGACAGTCGTCTGGCGCCCCGGAGCACGAGGACTCCGCTACTAAGCTCAGTACATACCGCAGACTGTGCCCCAGTCCGTAGTCCCACCGTTAAAGTACGTCGAACTCCACTGGTTGGAAGCGCTGACGGTGCCGGATACAGCGTATATGGCGTGGTATGTGCTCCCAGAATGGGCCGGCATGGTCCCAGAACCAGAGGCGACGAGGCTTCCTATGCCACACGGATTGAGTACACCTACCGCTCCAAGTTCAACCTTCCCTGAGAGCGTACTGCTTGAAGTGTTCACGTAACTCGCGACACGATCGTTCTCGTTATTGGAATACACTCCGACGCAGACGTATCCGTCAGTTATGGGGGCGTAGGTGCCATACGCCTGTACTGGGCATGCCAATGTTGTATCTGGGGAGACTCCTACGGAGGTGGACACTGCTACGGCGGAGCACGTTAGCGAGCCACCCACAGTGTCCGTCACGACACCAGCGGGATAAGGATTGGGGCCGCCTGTGGACGTCACCTGTGTGAGCTCATCCGAGTTGACTGTACAGAGACCTACCCTGGTACCCAGGAGCGTCCCATTGTTGACAACCTGATTTACGTCGTTTCGCTCTATCGCTGCCCATGAATCCCACGCTGACAGCGGGGCCCCTTGACTTGGCGGCAGCGGAACGGAGGCCAGGGTGAGTGGCGTCGCTGTACTCGGCGCCATTGTACTTACCCCCGCGGCCGGTGCTATCTGTGTTGTTATGGGAGCCGGGTCAGCGTTAGCGGCCGCCGCCGGTATAAGAGCAACCACCGTGGCCGCCAATGCCAGTAAGTGTCGAATATGCATGCTTTCACTCCTTGAAGTCAAGATTTGAACGTGTTTACGGGGTCTTTTCTTCAGAAAGTTGCTGGACCAGGTACGCTAAGGTTTTAGTTTTTGACGACGCTGTCCTCCCTGCCAGCTTAGGCGACAGTCGTTGCCTCTATGAGCTACCGTCAAAAGGAGGTTCCTTGACTTGTAGGTACTAAGTAGGCACTTTCACCCCTCAGGTAGCCTTATCATCCGGACGTCCTTTTTGTTTACGCGTCTGGTGGGTTACATGGCTCATGAGCTCCTCTCTGACCTAGGTGGAACCTGGGCACGCACCAAGTGGCTTCTTCTGCACGCCAGGCCTTGATAGTCACGCGGGCTCGCGACAACATCGGGCCTTTGTAGTTGACTTGGGCTACAACCTGGTGCACGGCTCGCCTGCGATGCCGTACCAAGACGTGCAAAGGTCGGTGCCCGATGAGAAGGCACCAGGGTCGGACCAGTTGGCGGTGGCCTCTTGGCCCGAGGACAGGCACTTGCTAGCCGTCTCGGCCATGAGCGTGCCGCTCGCGTAGTAACGGGCGTACGTGCAGACAGATGAAGGCGCCGTCGTCTCGGTGTACCAGTCGGTGACCGTGTCGCCGGAGCTGTCGATCACCTGGCAGGTATTGGCCGAGCACGCGGTCTCTGCGAAAGGGGCTGGCGGCCGGGCGCCAGCCACCGCCGGGCCGGCGCCCGCTAGTAGGAGCCCACCGGACATAACCAGCGTGACCGCACCGCGTAACGCGAAACGACAGACGTTGCTCCACACCGCAGGACCTCCCACCTGTCCAGCTCTAGACGCGCTCCAAGTGCCCTTGGCTCGTGGCACCTATTACAGGAGGATAGTCAACCTTTGGGGTAGTGTCAAGAGGTCTTCGAGGAACCCAGTGGCTACTTGTGAGCCTGCGCCGGCGCGTCGACCGGGTGGGCTTGGAGGGGAACTGGCGCAGTCACCTGGCTAGGGACCGCGAAGCCGACAAGGGCGAGCAGGGCAACGCCGGCGACGCTCGCAACGAGCCTCGGCCGGTGTAGGGCTATGCGTGGGTAGTCGCCGCTTAGGGCCTCGAGGCGCTTTTGGAGCATGGCCGGGCGGGCCATGGAGCTGAGGGCGGCGCGGGTGCCACCGGCCACCTGGGGAGCAGCGAGGAGCACTCGTAGAGCAGAAAGGAGGGCCGTTTTGCCGTAGAGGGCGACTGCGGCCCTGTCGGCCCCCAGCTCCTCTTGTAGCTGGGCCGCCTGCGCCAGGTCCCGGAGCACTGGGACGAAGAAGACGGCGGAGGTGGCCACAGAAGCAGCGAGCTGGCGGAGGGGGCCGAGGTGCCGGGCGTGGGCCGCCTCGTGGGTGAGCGCCGCGGCGAGCTCGTCGGGGCCGAGCAGCTGGAGGAGGCCCGTGGAGACGACGACGACCGGGTGGAAAAGGCCGATCGTGAAGCAGCACGGCTCCTCGGTCCCTAGCACCACAAGGGCGCGCAGGGGCGCGCCCGGAGGCCTCGGGGGCTCGGCACTGGCACGAGGGAAGGTCGCCATCAGCCGCCTGACTTGGTGCAAGCGCCAGAGCTGCCTGAAGATCTCGACGGCCGCGAGCACCAGGACCGCCAACCCTGCCCCGCCCATCACGAGGGCGGCGCCCAAGGCGTGCCTGCCGACCAAGGGCACGGGCTTCAGGCAGGCCGCCATGGCCGGCACGGGCAACTCCCAGCCTCTTATGTGACAGGGGAGCTGGGCCCAAAGCGCCCGGGAGGCGAGGGCCGACAGGCCGGCCTCGCCGACGAGGGCGAGGAGCACCAGTGCCCAGAAGCTACGTCGCATGTTTGCCCGCGTCTTCGCGGGAGCGCCGGAAGAGCTCCTCGAGCATGTCCAGGGCCGCCTTGCCCGCCCCGGCACCCTCGACCAGCCCAGCGACAGCCACTTCGGGGCCGTAGCGGCGCAGGAGCTCGCCCATCGCCCGGCGCCCGTGCCAGGCCACGAACTGGTCCTCGGGCACGACCGCCGTGTAGAGGAACGCGCGGCCTTCGACTTCGTGGGCCGCATATCCTTTGGCGTCGAGGCGGCGCAGGATCGTGGCCACCGTGCGCTCGGACAGCTTGCGGGCCCGCTTCGCGTTGAC
>DAHWQF010000401.1 GCA_027334785.1 Acidimicrobiaceae bacterium | reverse complement strand
GTTCCCGGTAGGGGTTGAGGTCGGTTTCTTTGCTGGGCCGGCGCAGCCCTTGGCGGCCCCGCATGGTTATGTCGAAGTGGCCGGCGAAGGGGTGTTGATGGGCGGAAGCAAGGGCGCCCATCGAGGCCGAGGGCGAGGCGCTCCAGGTACTCGTAGCCAAAGTCCCCGTGGGGTGAAGCTCATGGGCTCGCGCCCTTGGCGGCGCATGGCGAGGAGAGCGGCAGCGTGGTCGTCGGGCCTGAGCAGGCTGACCTCGCCCCCGATCGACTGGGTGTGGGCGTTCGGGCCTCGTGTTGAGCGGAAGAAGGCCACCTGGTGTTCGACCTCGGACACGGTGTGGGCGCCGTCGACCCGTACGTGGTTGGCGTCGCGGAAGTGGTAGCGGGGGTGCAGGTGAAATCGCAGTGGGGGAAGACCCCATGGGTGCCCTCGCAGCCGACGGCCATGTGCCCGAGCGTCTGGCCTGGGGTGCGGACATGGCCGGGCAGATCCGCTCAGCACCGGTCGAGGGCCTGGCGGGTCTCGGGGTCGAGGGGCCGGCTGAGCCGGTCGAGGTCGGCGAGGAAGCGGCCCACCCTCGCGCCTATCCCCGTCTCAGGCCCAGCCGTCACGGGCCCGCCTCCTTCGCTTCGTCGTCAGGCCCTCTCCGGGTGAGGGAGGACCCGAAGTCGCACAGGCGCTCGAGCGGAGCTTGCTCGAGCTCAGGCAGCACGTAGCTCTCGAAGGCGTCCTCGGCTGCGCGGCCTGCGAGCTGGGGCACGCCCTCGAACTCGTAGAAGACGATGTTGCGGACCACTTCGAGGCCGGCCGTGGAGACTGCCCCGAAGAGGAGGCCTAAGGCGACGGCCCGGGCGAAGCTCCCGAGCCCGAGCCCCCTGGCAGCAGCAGTGGCCACCAAGAAGATCAGAGCAGCGGCCGGGACGGTCACGTACAGGGTGAGCGTCTGGTGGGAGGCGTCCCCGTTCTCGGCGATGGCGAGCATGAGCGCCCCGCCCGCGGCCGCTGCCAGGAGGACGAGCCCGGTAAGGGCCAGCTGAAAGTCTCGGCCCCTTTCAGGTGGAACCCGGTCACCGACAGCGCCCCCGCTTGGTTGCGCTGGCCGAGCACCATCATCCTCGCCGAAGAGACAGCCGTCTTCAGGCTCGACGCCTGCGCCGGAAAGGACTTTGGCGTCGTCGCAGTGAAGAACGGCACGTTCACCGTGCTCACCGGCGCTTGGGTCTTCTTATGCGCCGGCAGGGTCTTCGCCGAGGCCGTCACCGGCGCCACCGACGCGGCGGCGAAGGCTACGGTGCCAGCCACGCCTGCATCTGCGACCAGCGCACGGCGTGCGCGACCGCGCGTCTTGGGCTTGTCGTTGTCCCACCCGTGCACTGCTTGTTCTCCTCTGGAAGTTCTTGGGTCGCCACTCGCTGGCGACAAGACGGGAAGCCGGTGCGCCAGGCACCGCAGGCCAAATTTCTTCTACTTGTGGCATCACCTGTGCCACTGACGCTTCATCCACGGGAGTAGGCGCGGAGCAAGCCGCCCAAAAGGTGAAGCGGTCGTCTGTGAGACTGGCCACCTCGGTGACAGCCAGCTTCTCGCCGGGAGAAACCGGCTGGTGGAGGAGATGGTCGGCCTGTGCAGAGACGAACTCGAGCACAACCGGTGCGCTCAGCTCGCCGAACCGCAGTGGGCTGACTGGGAGCCTTCGGTGTCTGTTGCCACACTGTTCGCCGTTCCTGGCGCCGGGAAGGCTAGCGGTGGCCTATGTCGCAGGGGTGAGAGCGGCGCTGAGGAACTCCCCAGATCTCGGTTCCCCGTGGCCCCGACCAGCTGGTCGACCTCCTGGCCAGAGGGGCCAAAAACGACCAGGGTAGGGACGCTTTGGATGCCATGGCGACCGGCGGTGGCAGGGTCCTGCTCGACGTCCATGCGGCCGAAGCTCAAAAGACCGGCGTGCTCTTCGCCGCTGCAGGGCTCGTAGTTGGCAGCTGCTGCCGAAGGGGTCCGAGTCGCCGACCATTACGCTCCAGCCTGCCTCCCGGCAGGGGAAGGCCACGCTTTGCTGAGGCCTCAGCCCCCATGCGAACGTCCGTAGGAGCGTGGTCTTACCGACGCCGCCGGGCCCTGTGACGAAAAGGATCCCAGGGGCGTCGCCGGCTTCGGAGAACCAAGAGCACATCTCGGCCATCTCGCGCTCACGGCCCACGAATAGCCGCTGGTCCCTCTCGGCGAGGGCCTCGCCAATAGTAAGTGGTGAAGCCGCGGTGCTCTTTTGTGTCAGGACGCCCACCAGATTCCCCAAGCCTTGCCTGCGTTAGTTCTCCGATCGCGACGTGCTTATCTCAACCACCTGTGCCAGCGGGGCCGGTATTGACGGTGTGGGCTCGAGGCCGCGCCAGATCTCGCCGGGGACCTTGCATGCTCCCTGTTGCTCAGTGGGCGAACGCCGGCGCCGGTGGGCGTGCCGCGTCGAGCTTCGCCAGGTCCTGCCGAAGCTGGGCCACGAGGGCTTCTGTCGTGCCCCGGTAGTGAGCCAGCGCCAGGTCGAGGCGGAAGTCGAAGTGCGCCGAGAGGCCGGCCCCGTAGTGGACGGTGACGGGCTTTTGGCGGTTGGAGACCGAAAAGGTAGTCGAGCCGGCCTGGTCGTCGTGCTGGAAGCCGACGAGCTTGGCGAAGGCGACCTCTCGGGTCTGTTTGGGGCCGGTGAAGACGACCCGGCGGTTGGTGACATAGACGGTGCCGTGGTCGATGGCGGCCAACACCGGCTCGCCCTGGACGTAGTGGCCGTGGGTGGCGCCGACCCGGTAGCGGACGCCGCCGCCTATAGGGACCGAAAAGCCAGACGAGGCGCCCTCCCAGTGGCCGGTGCTCCGGGCGTCCAACAGGGCGGCGCCGGCGATCTTGTAGAAGAGCGCCTCCCCGGGCCCGAGCACTATCTCGTTGGTGGGCAGGCCATTGAAGGTCTCGGCGAGCTGGAGCAGCTCGGCGTAGCCGTCACGCTCCGCCTTCCACTTGGCAAGGGCCTCCTCGTGCTCCTTCTCCAATTTCTTCTCGTGGTGCTTCTCGAACATCTTCTGGGTCTTCGGCAGGCCGACCGGTCACCATGAGCGCGCCGGGCAGGAGAGTGCACCGGCACGTCCCCGGGTTGGTCCGCTCGGGTCGGCACCGGTCGTCCAGCGTCGCCACGCACTCCACGTGGCGAGACGCAGAGGGGCCCTGCCGGTGCTAGGCGCTCGAGAGCTTTCGCCTGGCCGGCGTGTTCCGCCGCCGTTGGGCACCGCGCTCTCCAGCCAGGGTTTGCCGCGGCCGAACATACGACGAGGCATGCCAGGAGCGACAGAGGACGCGAGGTCCCGGTGAGCACTAACGAGTGGTCGGGAAGAGGTTGGAGGGTCACTCTCAACGATACGGAGATGACCCTCGCTCTCGTATCGGACGTCGTCACGATCCCGAGCATCGCGGCCTCCACGCTCGAGGTCCGGCGTCGGTGGTCCCGCTGGAGCCTCCGTCAAGACGGCCGGCTGCTCGCCCACCTCCTCGGGATGACTAGGCGCGAAGCCTCAGCTCTCAGACGGGCGCTGCGGCGCCTCGCCCTTGGACCGGCGATAGCGGACGCCGTTGCGTGGCACGGCGAGGTCGTCCGCGTCTTAACCGCGGCGCGCGCCGAGCAGCGGTGGGTGACGACCGAGGCCGTCGACGCCCTTCTCGGCGCTCGCCCCGAACCGGGGCTCCTGGGCCGTGTCCGTGCTGCGGGGTACGAGGAGCCTCTCACCGAGGGCCAGCTCGAGGCAGTGAGCTCTCTTGATGCCGACCTCGAGGAGCTGGTCACCCTCACGAACGAGGAGGTCACGGCTGCTGAGCTGTCGTCTC
>DAHWQF010000400.1 GCA_027334785.1 Acidimicrobiaceae bacterium | reverse complement strand
GTCACTACCCGCAACGACCGGCGCCTGGTCACGACCAGCGGGGCCTGGGTGCGAAACGGCGACCGCTGGCAGGTCCTCGCCCGCCGCCCCGACGGCTCGCTGCTGCTCGGGTCGCTGGAGGGTCGGGGCAAGGTGGCCCTCCCGAGCGACTTCGTGAGGGAGAACGTGGCTCTGGCCTACGCCGTGACGGTCCACAAGTCCCAAGGCGTCACCACGGACCAGGCCGTGCTGGTGGTGGACCAGGCCACCACTGCCGAGCACCTCTATGTCGGCCTCACCCGAGGGCGACAACACAACCTGGTCTGTGTGGCCTGCGAGCCACTAGACGACGGTCACCGGCGCCATCTCGCACCGAGCGCCGTCGACCTGCTCAGGGCCGCGCTCGGCCGAAGTGGCAACGAGCTGTCCGCCACCGAGACCTCGCGCGCCGTGCTCAGCCCCCGCCCCGACGACCAGGCCAGCCTTAGGGCCGCCCTGGCCGAGGCCCTCCGCCAGGTCGACTCGCTCGCCGGAAAGGACCGTTCCAAGGAGATCGCGGCTCTCCAGGGAAGTGCGGCACGCCATGCCAGGAGTTTCGAGCTTGCTGGCGGAGCCGAGCGGCTCAGCGCGCTCGTGGCTGGACAACGGGCGAGGTCGGAGTGGCTCAAGGCACACCCCGAGGTGGTCGCCTACATTCGTGACCTCAGACGCCGGCTGATTACGGCAGGTCAGCGACATACGTACATCACAGCCGGAGGTCCCGACCACGACGCGCCGGCCCACGACCCAGGGGCAGAACTGTGATGCGGCACCAACGCGATATTGCAGGCTCGACGCAATCCCCGGTGGGGGTTCGTGTCGGCGGGGAGACGGCAATGATCTCCGACTGGCGGCTTCGGCCGTGGAGGAAGGAAGCGCATGCTGACGGCGAGCCTGAGTTGGGTCCTGGGAGCATCTGAGTTGGGCCGGTGTCATAAGTCAGCCTTTATTGGAGGTTGCTCCTGGTTCGGATGCCGAGGGCGGGAGCTGTCGAGGCTGGGGCGCAGTGCGTTTGCTTCGGCGGCGTGCGGGATTGAAGTCTAACCCGTCGAAAAAGGGAGACAGTCGTGCAAGGTCCAGAGAAATTTCATTTGCCTTAATTGCGGCACGGAGTTCTGTCATAGCCCCGTGTGAGTTGTTTGTGACCGTGGGGCAGTACTCAAGGCACTTCGTGAGTTCGACCACCTCGGCCGGGATCGCTTCCTGTCCGAACACGGGTTTCGTGCTGCGCGTTCGTACTTCGTACATTACGACGGGCGTTACTACGATTCGAAGGCGATCGCCGGGGTCGCTCACGGCTACCAGTTCCCAGAGGTGGGCGGGCTCGGCGCTTCCGACTTCTCCGGTGGAGAGGCCACCGTGGCTCGGGCGCTTCGCGGTTTGGGTTTCGAAGTGGTTCGGCGCGGTGACGATGCCGAGGCCGCTCCTGGTATTCGGCGGAATCCGCCGTGGGCTTTTGACGAGCTGTTGCTGGCCCTGGACCTGTACCTGCGCGAGGGCCAGCTCGACGACTCTGATGCTCGGGTGCTGGAGCTTTCTGAGGTCTTGAACGAGCTACCTATCCACACCGTGCGCCCGGACTTGGAGCGCTTCCGCAACCCGAACGGCGTCGCCCTCAAGCTGGCGAATTTTGCCGCACTCGACCCCGGTTACCCGGGTGTAGGCATGACCCGGGGTGGTAGGCGGGATGCTGAGGTGTGGGACCTGTTCAGCAAGCGCCGGGCGGAGCTTGCAGCGATCACTTCGCGGCTCCGGGGCGGTGTCATCAGCTCGGATGAGGCCTTCCCGGTCACACCCGAGGACGACGAGGATGAGGTAGCGGAGGGCCGGCTGCTGTTCCGGCAGCACCGGAGCCGTGAGCGTAACCGGGCGCTTGTAGAGCGAAAGAAGTCCGCTGCTCGGGCGGTTGGGAGGGTTGCGTGCGAGGTGTGCGGGTTCGATTTCGAGGTGACTTACGGTGTTTTGGGCCATGACTTCAT
The DNA here is from genome assembly GCA_027334785.1 of Acidimicrobiaceae bacterium. Classification (GTDB taxonomy): domain Bacteria; phylum Actinomycetota; class Acidimicrobiia; order Acidimicrobiales; family Palsa-688; genus JAJZYO01. The sequence goes on along the minus strand of DAHWQF010000400.1, from coordinate 1,861 downwards.
CGAGTGCCACCATGTCCGGCCCCTATCAGATAGCGGCGCTACGATGACCAAGCTGGCGGATCTGGTCCTTCTCTGCGCCAACTGCCATCGGATGGCCCATCGAGGCCGGCCGTGGCCCTCCCTGGAGGACCTGCGCTCGCTCGTCCGGTCGGCGCCAGGGCAATCAAGGCCGCCCGCAGGCCGCCCGCAAGGTAAGCCTTGACCCGGAGAGGCTCAGCGTCAGGATAATTTCCCGCGAGCCAGTGCCGGCGGCTCTTGTTCGTCTCCCGTGGCAAGCCCGCGATGGTCACGAAGCGAGAGGGGACCCGGCCAGCGGGCTTGCTGTAGGGCGGCACGCGCAGAATGCGTGCGGCGGCTCCTGGTGGCTCGTCGCTGGTCAAGTTGTGTGCTCGCCTAGCTCGGAGGCTCGTTGCCAGCCGCGTGGTTTCGAGGTCCCCAGAGGATTTGACCCACGAGCGAAGGGGAGCCGGACCTAGCTGCAATGGCCAGCCCTGCGGCTGGGGCGCAAGCCGGCGCAGGATGCGCCGGTGTACGGAAGTGAGTTTCCGTAGATGGGGAGGTCGGGCGTAGCGTGAATCCGCCCGCAAAGGCGTGTAACCACGGTATCGCCCACTCGAGTTGTTTGGTTGAGGCGAGTGTGGCCACGCAGGCGATATCGCCGGCCACGGCAATGCCGAGCACTGTGGCGAAGAAGGCTAGGACGGTTTTGGGCTTTTCCGTGTAGCGACGCCGCACAGCACTTGAGGCGTCGGCAATGGGCGGCATGGCGATCTTCTTGGATAGAGCGCGGGAGCTGGGGGCGACGAGGGGGGTAGGAGTGAGGGACGCCGCCGGGGTGCGCGCGAGGTCCCTCCGGGGCGACCCGCTGACTGCCGCCATGTACGCCCCGGCGGGGACGCCGCCGTAGGCGGCGGCGTGAGCCGAAGCCAGGGGTCCCCGGTCGCGCCCGTCAGGTTGGGCGCCAGGTCGCACCGTAGGCGAAGGTCCGGCTGGCTGGCACTGACACGAACCGGGAGGGCCGCTGCCTGCAGCCTGGCGGGGCTGTTCGCCAGCCGGGCCGCTCGTGGCCTCACCAGGTCGGGCGGATCCGAGCGCTAAGCAGTAGTTGGCGGGATCGCTCTACCGGGTGGCACTCCACCGACTCTGTTCCCGAGGGATATTTTGGACGGGCCGGCCCGGCATCAGGCCACCGAGCCATCCTCGTGCTGGGCAGGCACAATGGTGCAGTGGCTAACGACGACATCGCTCCGGAGGTCACCGTCATCAACGCCCGTGCGTGGGCGCTCCGGCCCGACCACGTCGCCGGCCGGCTCCGACAGGCAGCGCCCGGCGCTGTCATCGCCGACCCAGCGGGAGCGCCCGCAGGCCGAAGCCCGATGGCCTCGCTGGCGGACCGTGAGTTGTGGTCCAATCTCCCGGATGCCCTTGCCGAAGCTCTTGCCACAAGTCGGCTCAAACCGCCTCCGATCGCAGTGCACCCGCCCAGCGAGGGTCGATCCTCGGGCGCCAGGTCAACCACCGCCCCTGGCCGCCTCACCTTCAGTGTTGAGGAGGCCGCGGCCCTACTCGACACCGGCCGGGCCTTCGCCTACGACGCCGGACGCCGAGGTGAGATTCCTTCCATCCGCATCGACCGCCTTGTCCTCGTCCCTCGGGTGGCTCTGGACCGACTGGTCAATGGGTTGTCAGCCCACTCGGAGCCCGGGGGACACTGAGGTGGGGCTGCCAGCAAGCCGTCTCCTCCAGTCGACCTATCTTGGGCCTTTCTCATGGAGGTGGCCTGAGGGCGTCGAGCACTTCGAGCGCGGCTGGGTCGCCCTAGTGGAGGTCAACGGGTCGGAGGTCCACATCCGGCACGGTG
>DAHWQF010000003.1 GCA_027334785.1 Acidimicrobiaceae bacterium | reverse complement strand
ATAGACGACAAAACCCTCGCGCTCGAGGTACGACCTCACCAGCTCCCGCAACTTGTACTCGTCCTCGATTACGAGCACGGCCTCGGACATGCTCTCCTCCTGGGCCCAGTATGGCCGACGTCGATGCCCAAACCATCCCTTCGGGCAACACATGTGACTTTGGGCCCTAAGGGCAGGCTCCACCCCGCCTCCACGTCCCCTCCACCTAAGCCTCAGCAGTTCCTGCCATAAAACCGAAGGGTAACTTTCAGGCAGAGGAGCAGCAATGGATGTCATGGTGGTGTACGAGAGCCTTTTCGGCAACACCCGCAGGGTCGCGCAAGCGATCGCCGCCGGCGCACGCGATGCGCACCCATCGGTCAGGGTGCGGTTGTTCAACACGAGCATTGTGCCGCCGGGCGACGCCGCCGGCGCTGACCTCCTCATCGTGGGTGGGCCGACGCACGCTCTTCGCATGAGCACAGCCGCTTCGCGCCGCCAAGGGGCGCAGCCGGCTAAGCGGGCCGCGGCCCTTGCCACTGAGACCAGCCCGGACGGCGCCGGAGCGCGCGAGTGGCTCCGGGCCCTCCCGGCGGCCAAAGACGGGGGCGGGGCAGCAGCTTTCGACACCCGCTTACCCTTCCCCCTCGCCGGCGGCGCTGCCAGGGGCATCGCAAAACACCTCCGGCGCCACGGCTACCGGCTCGTGGTGAACCCAGAGGAGTTCGTTGTCAGCGGCGCGCAGGGGCCTTTACGCAGGGGCGAAGAAGCCCGCGCCAAGGCTTGGGGGACCGAGCTCGTCCGGCGCGAGGCTCGCCGGCGTGCGCTCCACAACGGAGCGCCTGACCACCACCGCTAGCCAGCCGGCCGGGTCGGGCCCACCCTCAGGCCAAGCAAGCTGGCTAGCGCAGGCGCGACCCTCTGGGTCATGCTCAGGTCGTAGCGCCGTCCAGCCCCAGAACCCTGGACCAGGGGCCCAGCCAAATGGGGACTTTTGGCACTAGCCGCGTGAGCATGTCCCGGCCAGCCTAGAGCATGCTCCCGCTGCTCTCCCTCCTTTGTGGCGGGGGCTAAATACGGCAGCCGGCTGGTGGCCGGTCGGGTGCTGCGGGCTGGGTGCTGCGGGCTGGTCTCCCTCGGAAGAGGCCGAACCGGCGCCAGTCTGCGCACCTGAGGCCTCCCGGCCAAAACCAACCGGCTGCCTTCACTTTTTGCTGCGGGCTCACTTTTTGCTGCGGGCTCACTTTTTGCTGCGGGCTGACTACGTGCCACAAGGGCTCGACCAGGTCCCCGTCGCGCACTACCCGGGCCGTTGTGGTCACCATCTGGCGCAAGGCCCGAGCACTGCGCTCGGCCCTCCTCCCAACTCCTTCAGAACGAGGTCCACTGGTCGCGCGAACGCCCTGCCGGTCGCCGCCGGGGCGACCGGCTCGGGCGAGGGCGACCGGGACAACCTAGACCGCGCCGCGAAGGCAATCACACCCTCGTGGCCGACCGTCACATCTGGGCCAGGTCGCCCAGCACGACGTTGACGGTCGGTTTTTGGCCCGTCTGGCTGGTCACGGTCACCTTGACCTGAGTGCCCGGCTTCAGGTCAGCAAGCACGCTCTGCAGCGTGGTGAGATCCGGTGTCGCCCGGCCACCTATGGAGGTGATGACGTCCCCGACTTCGATCTTGCTACGAGCAGCCGGGCCGTTGACCTGGACGGCAGTGACTATGACACCTGCCGGTTCGCCGGTAAAGGTGACGCCGTCTACACCGCTGATCCCGAGAGCGGCCCGACCGGCCTTGGTAACCTTACCGGAATTGATCAATTGGGGAGCAATGAGCTTAACGGTGTCGGAAGCAATCGCGAAACCGACACCAGCCGCCGAGGACGAACCGTTGGACGCTGCCAGCGTAGGGATACCCACGACCTGGCCAGAGAGGCTCACGAGCGCTCCCCCGCTGTTGCCGGGGTTTATAGCGGCGCTCGTCTGCACGAGGTCGGGAAGGACCACGCCGTCGCCTTCGCTCAGGGTGCGCCCGTTGAAGCTGACGATGCCGTCCGTGACCGAACCGGCCAGGCCAAACGGGCTGCCAATCGCGAGGACTAGGTCGCCCACCTCCAGGGCCGCCGAGTTGCCGAAACTGGCCGGCTTCAAGCCTGGGACCGGCGACGACAGCCTGATCACCGCCAGGTCGTCGGGCGCGTACATGCCGACCAGCCTGGCGGCCACCTGCCGGCCGTTTGACATCGAGACGGTGAACTGCCCGGCGTTGCCGACTACGTGAGCGTTGGTGACGATGTCGCCCTTGGCGTCGTACACGACGCCAGAACCGAGGCCCGAAGTAGTGGAGATCTCGACCACCGAAGGGCTTACAGCCTTCACGACACGAACGAAGGCCGCCTGTATGGCCGAGGCCGAGCCACCCCCAGCATTCGCTGCCGCCTTCACGGTCCGACCGGCGGGCGCAGCCTTTTCAAAGGCACCGGCACCAGTGCTGGTCGCCACCAGCGCTACCGTCACCGACATGGCCGCCAATACGGCTGCCGCGCGCCAGGACCGCGTCTTTACTTCTTTCTTAGTGGACATCAGTCCATCTCCTTCTTTCCAGCTCTCTAGGACACCCGCGCCCCTTAGTGGGCACAGACAATCGACATTGAAGCCCCCTAGGGCGCAGTGCGTATCAAGGCGATGTGCAGATCAGGTGGAGCCGCGGCCGCGTCAAAGCCAGGCTGGCCCCGACCTCACGTCTTTTAGCCTTCTAGTCGTGGCCACCCAAGGTATTGTTGGCACATTGGTTAGGGTCCTTTGGCCCTAACGCCCCGCCCCACTTCGGAGGAAACCTGAATAGGCTCCCCCCTTTTCGGGCGGGAGCGGGACGCAGTTCCGGGGTTATCCGGACGGCACAGCAGGGGCAGGGCGCCTTGGACCGGAACGAGGCGCCCTACCTTCATCAGCCACCCCTTGCAGGCCGGCTTCATCCCTGTGCGCCCACTTCTCTCTGGTTGGACAGCAGTTTTGGTTGCGCCTCCACGGGCGACGGCTTGCATGCGCGCCCTACAGTTGCCTGCACCGTCAAGCCGCTCGTGCTCCGTCCAACTCGGCCCGCCTGGCGAGCACAGCGGCGGTGGCTACGTCAGCGGGAACAGTCCGCACGGCTCGGAACAAAAAGTAAGCGCTGGCGCCGAGCGGCAGGAGCATGATCGCAAAGGTCCACAGCAGCCCCGAGTGACCCCCACCGAAAAGATCCGCGACGGCGCCGAAGAGGAGCGGTGCCACCGCCTGAGCGCCGGCACGGACCAAGGTCCGTACCCCCTCGGCCCTTCCCCAAAGCGGTGCCGGCATGACGTCGAGGCGAGCAGCATCGATCGGCGGGTTCTGCGCCGAAAGTGCGAGCGCGGCCACGACTATGTAAGGAAGTGCTGCCAGGACACTGCGGGTCACCAAGACCGGCACAAACAGGACAGGGGTTGCTGCCGCGGCGACCGCAGCCACCAGCACCCGGCCGTGAAGCTTGCCTCTCCGGAGAAGGTGGTCACCGAGCGGCCCCCCGATCGCGATGCCGGCGACGGCACCGCCTCCGACCACGATCATGAGAAGGTTGGCCAGGGCTTGGTCGATGCGATAATGCTCTTTCACGAACTCGACGCCAAAGGTCTCCACGCCAGCAAAGAAGTAGTAACCGAGAGCACCCGACACGATGAGGAGGATGTTCGTCTTGACGCTCAGGATGTACCTGGTCGCCTGCACGATGCCCATTCGCCCCGGGTCGGCTTTCAGGAGACCAGGGTGGGGGCGCACGCCGTGCTCGATGGCCAAGCGCTGGGCGTCAGTTGGCCCCGGGCCGCTCGAGCCGCCGCTCCCGCCACGGGGCACCCGGCCTTGGCCTCGCACACTCCCCGGGACGGTGAAATACGTCGCGCCTCGGACCGGTTCGGGGAGGCGCGCCACGAACCACGCCAACGCAAACGCGGGCGCCGCAAGGGACGCGAATGCTGCGCGCCAAGACAGCACAGCTATGTCCCCGGTAACGGCAAACCCGATGCCAGCACCGACGAGCTCGCCGAGGCCGATGAAGCTGTAGGTCCGGCCCCGGTCGCCACCTGGAAAGTAGTCGCCCACCAGAGACGCAACGACCGGCCCCGCCGAGCCTGTCACCACGCCGAGGGCCAGTCGTGAAAGCAACAACATGCCAAAGGAGGTAGCCGTTGCGCCCCACAGCATGGCCACACCCCACAGGGCGATGGAAATTGATAGCACGGTAGTGCGCCGGGCTCGGTCAGCCAACATGCCGAAGGGGACCGAAGCCATGGCCCCGACCAGGGAGCTTACGGCTACAAGCAGCCCTACGTCGGTGTTGGTGATGTGGAGCGACTCGCGCAGCTGAGATGCCGAAGCTCCTACCGTAGCGACGTCGGCGCTGGCAAGGCCGCCCACGGCCGAGAGCACGACCACGACCCGCGCTGGTCCAACCCCGCCGAGCGCGCGGACCAGCCGCTGGCGCGCACCACTTGCGGCGCGACGTCCCGATCGCGCCAGCCGCGAGCGCGTCTGCCCGGTCAAACAACCTCCTAGCTCGCCGGCCAGCCAACTGCAAGGCCATGAAGGCAAGAGGACTTACGGGGTGAAGGTGACGTGGAGATAGGCGGCCTCGCCGGGCCGGCCCATGAGCTCCGGGCGCCTGCGGTCCACCCGATCGAGGTGCGGGGGTGCTCATCAATCGAGCCTGGTGCCTATGAGCATTTCTCCGCATGACGGCCCGCTTCACGGGCGGCCAGTTGGTGTTGCGCCGGTTGCCAGTTTCGGGCCCCGGGACCGCGCCGTCTCATAACTCTCATAACTACGGTGCCCCGCTGTGACCTTCGGCCCTGGGACAACAAAGCGGGCCACCCGCATAATGGCTCTGCCCGAGAAGCGCGTGAGAAAGGCAGTACAGATGACAGGGGTGCCCGAGGTTACGCCAGGGTTTTTCCGCGCCATTGCCCTGGACCTCGATGGCACTCTGGCACAGCATGACCGCGTCGAAGCCGAGACCCTGGCCGCCGTGCGTGGCGCCATTGCGCGCGGCCTCCGGGTCGTCGTCGTGACCGGCCGGACCCTCGAGGACCTCGACAGTACGTTCCCCGGCCTACGCGACGAGCTCAGCGCCGTGGTAGCCGAGAACGGTGCCGTCCTCGCGTCTGCCCTGGGTGTGCGCGAGCTGGCTGACCCGGTGGACCCCGCCATCGGTGCGGTGCTCGACGCTCGGGGAGTGAAGTGGAGGACAGGGCGAGTGCTGCTGGCATGCGATGGGGCCGATGAGCCGGTCGTCGCCGCAACCATCCGCGAGCTTGGCCTCGACTACGAGCTGGTCCGGAACCGCCAGGCGCTCATGGTCTTGCCGCCGGGGGTAACCAAGGCCGCGGGGCTCTTGGAACTACTCGGTGAGCTCGGTCTGTCACCGCACAACACCATCGCGGTCGGCGACGCAGAAAACGACCATACGATGCTCGCCTCCTGCGAGCTCGGCGTCGCGGTCAGCGATGCTGTAGAGGCACTTCGGACGCGGGCCGACCTTGTATTGGAGCTCCCAAATGGCGAGGGAGTTGCACGCTTCCTCGGCGGGGGCCTCCTGCGGGGCGAACAGCGGCGGCCCCCGGGCCACTGGCGCATTGAGATCGGCACGGACGATGACGGCCAGCCCGTAACCCTGCCGGCGTCGCAGCTGAACCTCATCGTCTCCGGCGACGCCGGTGTTGGCAAGTCGTACCTAGCGGGGCTGATCGCAGAACAGTTGGCCCTAAAGCGCTACTCGGTGGTCGTAATCGACCCGGAGGGCGACCATGTCGGCCTCCACCGCCTGCACGGTGTCACGGTCGTAGACGCCGGTCGTATCGAGTGCTCGGGCGACCTGCTCGCGCTGCTCCTGCAAGAGGGTTCGAGCATCGTGATCGACCTCTCTAGCCTCGACGCGGAAGCCCAGGCGTCATTAATCGCCTGCCTCCCAGCCGAGATAGAAGCCGAGCGAGAGCGACGTGGGCTCCCGCACTGGGTGGTGATCGACGAAGCCCACCGTCCTGTCCGCCCGCGCGGGGTGCTCGAAGCACTCGACCCTTCGAGCAAGGGCTACCTGCTCGTGACCTACCGCCCGGGTGAGCTGGCGCCGGACGTCGTGGCCTCCACGGACGCGGTCTTGGCTCTCGGAACAGCTCATCCAGACGCCGCCCTCGTGGACCTAACAGGAGCCGTGGCCGGCGTCCCGCGTGCGAGGGCCGCGCGCCTCCTCGCCGGCGCGGCGGGACGGGCATTCCTGGCCTGGCGCGACAGGCCTGGCAAGATAACCGTGTTCACACCGGGCCAGCGGATAACCGCCCACCACCGCCACGATCACAAGTACGCCGTTGGCCGGCTGGCTCCTGACCGCCGCTTCCACTTTCGGGAATCCCCAGACCAACTGGCCGGATATACCGCGGGTAGCCTCGCCGAGCTGGAAACCGTCCTAGCGACCTGCGGGCGCAGCGTGCTCCGGCACCACTTGCCTCTCCACGATATTTCCATTTGGGTCCGCGACATCTTCGGCTACCGCGACCTCGCCAGCAGGCTTCGCGAGGTCGAAGGCACCGTGGAAGGCGACAGCCCTGCCGCGGTGGTGGAAGGGGCACGCGCCAAATTGATCGCCGCCCTCCACACCAGCACGTGTTGAGCCCAGGTCATGACGCTCCTCCACTTCTCTCACGCTGAGCGCGCGTGCTCGGACCTCGCCGCCCGAGCACCACGGCCAATACCGCCAACACCGGAGCGGTCACGGCCACCACGCTGAGGAGGCTCTCCCCGGAGGGCACGACGAAAGCCAACAACTGGCGGAGCCAAGGGACCCCTACCACCACCACGCCTGCTAAAGCCATGGCTGCGACCAGAAGGGCGCGCCACGCCGACAGCGGCCGCGCTAGCCACCCGAGGACGAACATGGCCACGGCAAACAGTGCCACGATCGTGGCCATCCGGGCCTGGTCCGGAGCCGCATGCACGACCTCGCGCGACACCGTGTACGTGCCCAGCGCGGCGGCCCCGGCGCCGAGCCCGGCCGGGACGCTGAAGCGAAGCACCCGAGCGAGGAAATGGGGCTTGGCCATGGGGGCACCGGGCGCCAAGGCCAGGAAGAAGGCGGGCACACCGATCGTAAGCGAGCTCACAACCGTGAACTCGCGAGGGTAGAAGGGGTACTGCCAGGCCAAAACTCCTATAACCGTCGCCAGCAACGCGGCGTAGACGGTCTTGGTGATGAAGAGGTTGGCCACTCGCTCGATGTTGGCGATGACCCGACGACCTTCGCCGAGGACGGCCGGCACCGACGCAAAAGTGCTGTCGAGGAGCACGATACTGCCCACTGCCCGGCATGCCTGGCTCCCAGAGCCCATCGCAATGGCGATGTCAGCTTGCTTTAGGGCCGGGATGTCGTTCACCCCGTCACCCGTCATGGCCACGACGTGCCCCGACTTGCGCAGCGCTTCGACGATCAGCTTCTTCTCCCCTGGTCGCACCCGGGCAAAAACGTTGGTCGTTTTGACGATGGCGGCGAGGCTGCCTGGCTCGTCGGGCAGCGTCCTCGCGTCGCAGACGTGGCCGCCCGCCGGTATCCCCACGCGCTCCGCGACCGCGGCCACGGCCGCCGCGCCATCACCGGATATCACCTTTACGGCGACGCCTTGGCGCCGGAGGTAGCTAATCGTCTCGCCGGCATCGGGGCGCAACTGCTCGGCCAGCACGACGGCGCCGAGGGGGCGCAACCCGGTAGGCAAGGTCGCGCCGGCAAGCGGCCGGTCCGTGCCGGCTACTACCAGGACCCGCTTCCCCTCCTCTTCGGCCATGAGCCGCTCGAGGGGCGCTCCCGCGCCGTTTGGGAACACGACGTCCGCTCCACCCAATACGAAGCTCGCGCGCCCTTCGAACTGTGCGGCACTCCACTTGCGCTCCGAAGAAAAGGGCGTGCTCGCCACCAACTGCCAGCCCGAAGGCACCGCGAAGGCCTCGCCCACGGCGCGAAGCGTGGCATTCGGCGCCGCGTCCGCCCCGGCCAGTGCCCCGAGCGCTTCCTCGAGAGGGCCGGCACCCAGCCGCTCCAGCCGGGCGAGCCTCATGCCCGGGACAGTGAGCGTGCCAGTCTTGTCTATGCAGACCACGTCCACACGGGCCAGGCTCTCTATCGCCGGCAACGCTTGCACCAGCACCCGCTGCCGGGCGAGGCGGAGTGCACCGAGGGCGAACGCAAGTGTCGTCAACAAGACCAGCCCTTCGGGGACCATCGCCGCCACGCCAGCCACTGTGCCTCGCAGGGCCTCGGCCACACCTATGTGCGAACGCAAGAGCTGGCTCGTCACCAAAAGGGCCCCGACCGGCCCGATGCCGTAGCTGATGGCACGCAGGACCCGGTCGGCCCCGGCCTGCAACTCTGAGTACGACGTGCCGAAGCGTTTGGCCTCCAACTGGATTCTCTGAGCGAACGCTTCTGCCCCGACACGGGTCACTCGGGCGTACCCCGAACCGGCCAGCACGGCGCTCCCGGACAACACCTCGTCCCCGGTCGCCTTCAGTACCGATTGGGCCTCCCCCGACAAAAGCGACTCGTCCACCTCGAGCCCGTTCGCGAAAAGTACTTCTGAATCGGCGACAACTTGGTCCCCCGGCAGGAGCACGAGGACGTCGTCCAAGACGACCTCGCTTGTGCGGCACTCGGACACCTCGCCGTCGCGCACGACGCGCGCCACGGGGGCGGTGAGCACGGCTAGGCGGTCGAGCACGCGTTTTGCTCGTACCTCTTGCACGATCCCGATGGCCGCGTTGACGACGATCACCCCTCCAAAGAGCCCGTCTTGGGGAGGCCCGACTACGGCCACCACCACCAAAAGGGAACCCAGTATGGCGTTGAACCTCGTAAGCAGGTTGGCGCGCAGGATCTGCCTAATCGAACGGCTCGCCCTGGCCGTCCCCACGTTGACCTTGCCGGCGACCACACGCTCACGCACGCCGGCGGCGTCAAGGCCCCGCGGTGCCTCCGTTACACCTGCACTGGCCGCCGCGAAAGCCACTTTCCCATCAACCGGGCCAATCAAACGCTTTTCCCTCAACCGGCTGGCCCAACGGCAAGCGGACCACGAAGAGGGCACCGCCACTGGCCGCCGACGTAGCTCGCACTTGCCCGCCGTGCGCCTCCACGATCTGCTTTACCACCGCCAGGCCGATGCCGGTACCTCCGGCGGTGCGCCCAGCGCTCCCGCGGAAAAAACGCTCGAAGACCCGCTCACGCTCTTCGGGAGGGATACCAGGCCCGGTGTCGGCCACCTCGAGCTGCACCCAGTGCTCCTCGCCAGCAACAACGAGGCGAGCCGACCCCCCCGGAGGCGTGAACTTTTCCGCGTTTTCTAGCAAGTTGGTCACAACTTGGCGGAGGCGGTTGGGGTCGGCCCACACGACCGCCCGCGAGAGATCCTGCACCAGTTGCACATGCCTCTCGACGAACCTTTCTTCAAGCGAGCTCGCCGCCTCGGCTGCCACGGCCGACAGATCGACCCATGACCGCTCGAGGCGCAAGCCAGCGGCGTCGGCCGAAGCCAGTGTTTGCAGATCCTGGACCATCTTCGCCAGCCGGACCGACTCCTCGTGCAAAGAGGCAAGCGACTCGGGCGTGACGGCCCTCACACCGTCAACCAACGACTCTGTCTCGGCCTGCAGGATGGCGACCGGGGTACGCAGTTCGTGGGCAATGTCTGCGACCATCACCTGACGGAGCCTCTCGTGGCGCTCAAGAGAAGCAGCCATGTGGTCAAACGCCCGGCCCAGTTCCCCCAGCTCTCCTCCGCCGGAGCTCGCACCGACTCGGACGCCGGTCGCACCCGACCCGAGCGCGCGCGCCGCCTCCGACAATCGCCGGATGGGCGTCACGATGGCCCGGGCCGCCACGATAGCCACCACCAAGGCTCCCGCCGACGCCACTGCCGCACTGAACAGGAGGGCGCCGGCAAGTGTCGAGCGCAAATGGCGTGCGGCCGGGTCAAGGCCGCCCTTGGGAAAGGCCAAGCGCAGCGTCCCCACAACTTGCCCGCCGGAGGTCACCTTATGGTTGACCAGCACCGCGTTGCCGTTGTGCCAGAGTTGGGAAGCACCTGCGTCGAGCACGGTCTCACCACCAAGGGAGCGCAGCCTGACCCCGGCACCGGAGGCGTTCACGAGTGCCACGGCCGCCTTTAGGTCGGCCCCGCTCCAGCCGCCATTGGCGCGGTAAGCATTGGTGAGGGCAGAGACAACGGCCGTTGTCGTCTCGGCGCGCTGCACTGAGGCCACGTCACTGCGCTCAGTCAACAGGGTCACCGCCGCGAACACGGCCTCAGCCGCGAGCGCCACCCCAATGAAGGCGCCGATGACCCTCGCCCCGAGCCCGCCGAGGCCCCACCATCTCACCGGTCCGCGGCGCGGGCCGAACCCGAAGCTGGAGCAGGCAGTTCATGCCCGCCACTTACGAGCACGACGATATCCGGCACGGTCACCTCCCGCGCCAGTATTGCGCAGGCCAGCCAGGGGCTTTGGGCCCAAGGGGCACTTCGAGGTGCACATATGACCTTAGGCCCTAACCCGCGCAAGGTGCGTCCCTCCAGTTCTACACGTCGGGCAGCCCGCGCCTCCACCTCACCTCCACCGGTTCTCCACTTCAGCACCAGGCGGAGGGGACGCAATGGAGGGCATGGCATCAGCGACACGCTACCTCGCGGTCGCACTGCTCGTTGTTTCCGGCGCGGGGCTGGTCGTCGGCGGGTTATTGCATGCCGGCGGGGCGGAAGTGGCCGGTAACGATGCCTGGGCCGCCGTGGGCGCGGTGGGCGCCGCTTACGCCCTCTGGGAAGTGATCTCGAGCCTCCGGCGAAAGCGATTCGGCGTAGACGTGATCGCTTTCCTAGCTCTGGCCGGCGCGCTCGTCGTCGGCGAGGACTTGGCAGCCGGTGTGATAGCGATCATGCTCGCGAGCGGCCGTTCCCTAGAGGGGTGGGCGGCAGGGCGAGCCAACCGGGACCTCCAAGCCCTAGTCGAGAGGGCACCAAAACAGGCACACCGCTACCGGGGCGGTGTCTTAGAGACCATGCCGGTGGAAGCCGTCGTCGAAGGCGACCTCCTCATGGTGGCTACCGGCGAGATCCTCCCCGTGGACGGCGTTCTCCTTTCGCCTGGGGTCCTTGACGAGTCTGCTCTCACGGGCGAACCGCTCCCGCTCGAGCGCCATCAGGGAGAAGCAGTGCGGAGTGGCGCGGTCAATGTCGGGTCGGTCTTCGACATGAGGGCAACGGGAACTGCATCGGCAAGCACGTACGCCGGCATCGTCCGGCTCGTCCGCGAGGCCCAGGCTTCCCAGGCCCCTTTGGTCCGGTTGGCAGACCGCTTCGCCTTGTGGTTCTTCGCCTTCACCTTGGTCACGGCGTCTCTCGCCTGGGCGCTCGGTGGCGCGAGCCGGGCCGTGGCGGTCCTCGTCGTCGCCACCCCCTGCCCGCTCATCCTCGCCGCCCCGGTCGCAGTCGTCGCCGGCCTTTCGCGCTCGGCACGTCGCGGTGTAGTCATAAAAGGTGGGGCCGCGCTCGAGCGCCTCGCAGAGTGCAAGACCCTCCTCGTTGACAAGACCGGGACACTGACCGCCGGCCGCCCCAAGTTGAGCCGCATTGCCAGCGCCCCGGAACTCGGCCCGGACAAACTGCTCTGCGCGGCGGCCTCGCTCGAGCAGGCCTCCTCGCATGTGCTCGCAGCTGCCGTCGTGGAGGCCGCCCGGGCTCGCGGCTGTCGGTTGTCAGTCCCTCACGACGTCCAAGAGGTCGCCGGCAAGGGTGTACGGGGACGGGTCGGCGACCATGACATCGCCGTCGGCAACCACGAATGGGCGGGAGTCGACGTGCTGCCGCCGTGGGCCGAGCGCGTGTCACAGCGCGCCGCCCTGGACGGTTCGCTCGCGGCCTTCGTGGCCGTGGACGGCCGCCCGGCTGGCGTCCTCGTGTTCGACGACCCGCTCCGCAAGGACGCAGCTCGGACCGTGCGCCAGTTGCGCCGCGCCGGGGTCGAGCGCATAGTGGTCCTCTCTGGCGACCGCGACGAACCTGTACAAGCCGTTAGGACTGCGATCGGCGCGGACGAAGCCCACTCGGAATGCACCCCGGCTAGCAAGCTCGAGGTCGTCCGCAAAGAGCGCGAGCGCGCCCGGACGATCATGGTGGGCGACGGCATCAACGACGCACCTGCCCTCGCCCTCGCCGATATAGGCGTCGCCATCGCGGCACGAGGCGCATCGGCGTCCTCTGAGGCGGCCGATGTCGTGCTGGTGACCGACCGCCTGGCCTCGGTCGGCGAGGCGCGTGCCATTGCCGCCCGGGCGAGGAGGATCGCGCTGGAGAGCGCTGCTGCAGGGATCGCGATGTCGGTCGCGGCTATGGGAGTGGCGGCGGCCGGGCTCCTCCCCGCCCTCTGGGGCGCGATCCTCCAGGAGGGGATCGACGTCGCCGTGATCCTGAACGCCCTGCGCGCACTGCGTCCGTCACGGAGCGAGCTCCACCTCTCCCAAGAGGACCTCGCTTTGACAGCCCGCTTCCAGCGAGAGCACGAAGCGGTGCGGGCCCACATCGAAGCTGTGGGGGCCGCGGCAACCGCCCTCAGCACCCTGAGAGGCCGCCCCGCCCTGCGCCGGCTAAAGGAAGTCCGCAGGCTGTTGGTCGACGAGATCCAGCCCCACGAGGAGGCCGAGGAGGCCGTCCTTTACCCTGCTCTCGACCGCATCCTGGGTGGCCACGACGCGACCGCGCCGATGAGCCTCGCTCACACGGAGATCCTGCGCCAGATCCGCCGGCTCGGCTTGCTCCTCGACTCCATCGGCCCGAACGGCCCCGACGCCATCGAGATCGCCGAGCTGCGCGACCTTCTCTTCGGCTTGCACGCCGTGCTCGAGTTGCACACGGCACAAGAAGACCACAGCTACTTGTCCTTCGACGAGGTCGGGGCGGGGCAGGCGCAGTCGACATGAAGAGCAGGCTTGGCAGGGTGTTCGTCGGGGCAGCGTTCTTGGCCGGGCTGGTTGGCCCTGTCAGGGCCTTGCCCTCTCTGGCTCAGGCCGCCACCGCACCAGCAGCCACCGTGGCCACCGCCAACACCAAGCCCCTCGCCCTCAAGGTGTACTTCATGAGAAAGGACAAGCTCGTGGTGGCCGGCCGCACGCTGCCCATCACCAAGGCGGTAGGCCGGGCGGCGCTGCTCCAGCTCCTTGCCGGGCCTTCTCCGGCAGACAAAGCACGGGGCATGACCACCTGTGTCCCGGCTAGGACCAAGCTGCTCGGCCTCTCGGTGGCCAACGGTACGGCCACGGTCGACCTGAGCAAGTCGTTCGCGAGCGGGGGCGGCTCGCTCTCCATGACGGCGCGGCTCGCCCAAGTCGTGTACACCCTCACCCAGTTCCCCACAGTCTCCCGGGTTGTCTTCTGGATGGAGGGCCGGCGCGTGACGGTCTTCGGGGGCGAGGGCATAATGCTCGACCACCCGGCGACTAGGGCAAGCTTCGAGTACGTGACGCCGGCCATCCTCATCGAGACGCCCACGCCCGGTCAGGCCGTCTCGAGCCCAGTTGGCGTCTCGGGGACCGCCAACGTCTTCGAGGCCGACTTCTGGGCCGAGCTGACCGCGTCCTCTGGGCGGGTACTAAGCAAGCGGCACGTCCACGCCAGTTCCGGCACGGGCAGGCGCGGCGCCTTCTTGGCCCTGCTCTATTACTCGAGCCCCCCGCGCCAGAAGGGCACCCTCGTCGTGTACGACCTGTCGCCGAAAGACGGGCACCGCGAAAACGTCGTCCGAGTCTCCCTCACGCTGTCCAAATCGTAACCAACGTGCAGCAGGGCCCGGCCAACGCCGAACCTCCACCCAGTCTGCACCTCGCTTTGACCCGCCCGCCACACCAACAGGCTGGTATTTGGCTGTGACGATGCTTCTCCAGGACCCCGATACGCTCCGTTCCAGCTCTTCCTACGTTGTCGAATGGCAACTGCAGGACCAAAGCGACGCGGGTACGGCATTGTCACAGTCAGGCCGGCCCGAGGCCTCCGGACTTCGGGCCGGCCGGCGTCGAGGAGCGTGCCGAGCCACCTGAGCAGCCCTCGTGCCGTGCGGGAGACGTCCCGTACGGTGAGGGTCGATACGGCATACTCGTGGAGGTTCCCGGCCTACTCCCTATCCGCTGTTCGACTTCGTGGCCCGAGGCCGCCGAGCAACAACCCCTGCAGAGGTGCGTGATGCAAGTACTGATTGCCTCCGCGGCCCGGCACGGCTGGCCGGCCGGGCCAGGACCGCGTGCCGCCTCAAGACGGGCGTGGCCGTCGCGAAACGGCGCCAGCCCGGTCCCGGCGCACAAATGGGCCACCCTCCTTGCCTCGATGACCCTCGCGCTCATGACCGCCGTGTCGGTCGTCGGCCTCAGCGTGGACGACGTCTACCGAGCTCCCAAGTCCGTGGCCGCCATGCTGCGAGGCTATGACCTTGTCAGCTTGGCGGTCGCCGTGCCAGCGCTCGCCGTCACGCTCCTGCCCCGCTTCCGTGAGTCGGTACAGGCCCAACTGCTGCGCCTGGCGATCCTCGGGTACGCGGCCTACAACTACGCGAGCTACGTATTCGGCACGGGTTTCAGCACCGTGTTCCTCCTCCACGACGCTGCCTTCACGGTAGCCACGTTCGCCCTCGGGTTCAGCGCGGCGAGCCTCGACCTCGGGCGCATCTACAAGTCGTTCCGCCCCTCCACGCCCACGCGCGCCATTGGCGGCGTGCTGGCCCTCCTCGCCACGGGGCTCGGTGCCATGTGGATTTTCTACTCGCTCCGCTTCGCCCTGGCGGGCGAGCTCCCCAAGGAGAGCCTTCTGGTCCTGCCCGAGCCCAATCTCCACCTCGCCTACGTCTTGGACCTCACTTTGCTCGTCCCCGGCTACGCTGTCGCGGCAGCCCTGTTGTGGCGACGCACCCGCTGGGGCTACCCGATGGCTGCCGCCCTGCTTGTGTTCAGCCTCGTCCACGAGCTCAATTACGTGGTCGCGCTCGTGTTCCAATCAAACGCTCATATACCTGGTGCCACGGCATTGGACCCGCAAGCGCTCGTGGTCATAGCGGTAACCTCGGCTGCCACGCTCGCTCTCTTCGCTGGTACCCTTCGCTCGTCACGGAGCGTCCTGCCCGCCCAACCACCCTCGGGCCACAGGCCTTGGCGCCGACGCGGGCGTTGACGAGGCCCATAGCAGCGATTCCGGCAACTGTCACCGAAAGCGGCTCCTGCTCGTCCGCGTCCACAGCTCCGGCACAGCCCGTTCCAGACTACTGGTCGCACCCGGGACGCATTACCAATAGGTATACTTGAAGCATCACCGTACAGATCGCCGTCAAGCTACCTGATGACCTCCTAAACGAGCTCGACAACCTTGTCCGAGCAGGGGCCTTCGCCAGCCGGTCACAAGCCGTCCGCGCCGGCGTGGAAGCGGTCATCAGCGGCCAGCACCGACGCCTTTTGGCCGAGAAGTTCCGAGAAGGCTTTGCAAAGCTCCCGGACACACCGCAAGAAATCGCGGACTCGACGCGCCTCGCTGTGGATGCCATCCATGACGAGCCCTGGGAGCGCTGGTGGTAGCTCGCGGAGAGCTTTGGTGGGGTGAGGCGCCCGACGAACAAGGCCGGCCGTTCCTAGTCATAAGCAGGGACTGTGCCAATGAGGTTATGCAGCGGGTACTGGTCGCCCCTGTCACGCGCCACATACGCGGAGTGCCTAGCGAGTTGCCAGTTTCCACCGAAGAGGGGCTGCCAGTGGGATCAGTGGCGTCCTTTGACAACCTCCGGCCCTTCCCCAAAGCCATGCTCGTCCGCCGCCTCGGTTCGCTCGGGCCACGGCTGCACGAGATCTGCGTCACCGCTGCCGCGACGCTCGACTGTTGACCACGTTACGACGCCTGCGACGGCTGCGTGACCGGAGCGAAGCGCTGAAATTTAATGTCCCTAGGACCCTGGTCGCCTCCGGTGGCCACGGGCAGACACCATCCTTCTCGGTCATCCCCCGCCCTGTCCGGAGCACTTACAAAATCCTCCTCGACCTCCACCGTGCCAGTTCGGCGTCAACGTCAGCCTCGGTGATGGGGCGCCTCAGATAGTCGAACAAGCCAAGCACCATACCGACTCCCCACAGGGCCATTACCCATCCGGGCCAGAAATAGCCTCGGCCCGTCACCGCCCAAACGCCCACCAGGGCGGCGTTGACGACCACGTACGCCACCAGCGCGGCCAGGAGGTTACGGCGCTTCTCTATCCTCTTGCGGGCTTCCGCGCGTGCCACGTCTTCGGTCGGCACCCGTTCTCCCGCGTGCGACAATTCGTCCATCATCGCTCCTTCCCATCCTCGACGACAGCACGGCCCACCTCCCAACTCGGTGCCAAGGGTCAGGGCTCGCCCGCTTCGAGCAGGCGCTTCAAGTTGGACCAAGTGGCCTTTTCCTGGCGCCTTCCCACAAAGGTCAACGCCGGTGTGAGCAGGCGCACCAAGCCGACGGGGTGGAGGTCCCAAGACCACCGCAGCCTCGTCCCCGAGCCGGCCGGGCTAAACCCGAGCTCCCCCCAGACGTCGGCCCAACGCATACGGGTGACCGACACGATGCGCTCTGGCTTACGGTAATCGACGTACTCGATGAGAGCAGGGCCCATGTGCCCCCCTGACCGGAACGACGCCAGGAACTTGGTGCCCTTGCCTATCGGGCCGCTCGACAAGACCCGAGACCGCACCATGTACCGGTTGTACTTGGGCTCGTTGGTCTCGTCGGCCACGAAGTCGAATACAACCTCAGGGGGCCGGCGTATCACCGTTTCGCCCTCGATCTTTGGCACCGCCTATTTCCTCCCATACATCGATCCAAGTTGACCACCCGAGTGGCCCAACCACGGTCGAGGGCATGTGGAGGCAAGGTGGACACCCACAACCAGTTGCGTTCTCCATTCCCGCTCCACCTCAGCTCGACGGTGTCTCCATAGCCCGGTCTTGGACTGAACCGCGTACCTGGACCGCCTCAGGAGGTGCATTTCCGTGCCAGTCACAACCACGCCTGGTGGGCACGTGCAACCAGTTCCCATCGCCCGGTCCCACCATGGTTATACAGCCCTGCGCGTCACGTCAGTGGTCGCCGGCTCCCTCTTGGGGCTCGTCTCCCTTGCTGCACTCGCTGCGGGCGGCGTCGCAACTTGGGCCGATAACACCCAACGCGACTCGGCGGGCTACCTGACCAGTAGTACGCATACCTTTGCCACTCCCTCGTACGCGATCACGAGCGACCGCATAGACCTCGTCCACTCCGATGTGCTGGACGCCTCGTCCATACTGGGCAAGGTACGCGTCCGGGCAACAGCGATCGACCCAGCCAAAGCCATCTTCATTGGCATAGCCCCCCGGGCCGCCGCGGACAGGTACCTGGCCGGTGTCGGACGAGCAGTAGTCACCAGTTGGGCAACCGGCACCACCGGCTCCCCCCAGCCAGCGGGTGGGGCGCCGGCTAAGCTCCCCACGGACGCCGCCATCTGGGACACCTCCGTCAGTGGCACCGGGACACAGACCCTCACCTGGAGACCACACAGCGGAAACTGGCTTGCGGTGGTCATGAACCGCGACGCCAGCCCAGGGGTGTCGCTGACCGCCAACGCCGGCGCCATCATCCCCGATCTCGGCTGGGTTGCCACCGGGCTGTTCGCGGGTGGCGGCCTGCTCCTGGTCGCAGCTACCCTGCTCGTTGTCATCCCAGTGGTCAGGGCCAGCCGCAGCCCGGCCGCAACAAGGTCCGTCGCCTAGCAGCCAGTCTGGTAGTCAGACCGGTTCCAAGAGCGGGCCTTGCCCTGACAGTGTGGGGTGGTGCCGGTGATGGCCGCGATGATGGCCGCGATGATGGCCGCGCCAAAAACAGACCGATGTGCGCGGGCGGAAGCCGCATTGGCCAGGAACCTGCGCGTTTTTGCGCCAAAAACTACCGAATGTGCGTCTTGCAACTTCATGTCGGTCAGTTCTTTGCGCGCCCCCTCCGGCCCGACGCCTATTACCCTCGCCCTCTACCTCGTGGCCGCGCCAACGCGACGACGGCTGCCTTCTAAGCCGGCAGGGGCTCGCACGACGAGGACAGGGCAGTCAGCGTAGTGGACGCAGTAGTTGCTGACCGAACCCTTGGCGAGCTCCTCGAAACCGTGCAGGCCCCTCGAGCCGACGACCAAGAGGCTGGCTCCCTCGCTCTCCTTGGCCAAAGCTTCCGCAGGAGGAGGTTCGCACAGTCGACCGACGACCTCGACCGTGGGTGCCAGTGCCTTTGCCCGGGCCATGGCTCGCGCGAGTATGACGCGCTCCCCCTTGGCAAAGCCCGGGAAAGCCTGCAAGAGCTCTCGCCGGAAGAAATTGGCGTGCACGATCTCGAGCACCGCTCCCCGCATGCGGGCCTCTTCTACCGCCCAGGCCAGGGCCTCGTCCGCAGCCGCGGAACCATCGACTCCGACAACCACCCGAGGGGCCGGCCTGGCAGCACCAGCTTCGGGCATATCTTTGGCGACGCTCACCTGCCGCTCACGGCTCAACTCCGCCTGGCTCGCTACCATAACCACCTTCGCCTCCTTTCTACAGCCGTTACAGCTTGGACAACGCTTCGCAACCGCAGGTAGAGACCAGGTGGAGGCAAGGTGGAAGGTGCTGTTCAAGATGCTTTCTCCACCCGCGCTCCACCTCGACTCGACAGGGTTCGCACCGCGCTGTACTGGGCTCACAGGAGAGCAGAACAGACACAAGGAGCGGGCACACATGACAGCGGCAAATGCGACGACTACGAAGACGAAACAAGAACTCGGGCGACGCCTCGCGGCTAGCGCTCTTGCGCTCGCCCTTTCTGCGACCGGCACCCTGACGCAGCTCGCGCCTCCCGCTGGAGCGCAAACCGGAGCCTTCCATGCGACGGGGTCGCTCTCCGTTGCCCGGGCTCACGCCACGAGCACCCTCTTGCGAGACGGCAGGGTCCTCGTCGCGGGCGGACAGGACGCTAACGGCGGACCCCTAGCCTCAGCCGAGGTCTACAACCCGGCCACGGGGGCATGGTCGCCAACCAGTTCACTCCCCCTGCCCGTCACACAGGCAACAGCGACGTTGCTGGGCGACGGCAACGTGCTAATGGCCGGCGGTTTGACAGGTGCCGTCGGGTCACTCGTGCCGACAAGCATCTCCGAGATCTACAACCCGGCTACCGGAGCTTGGTCACTCACCAGGTCGCCCCTCCTCACCGCCTCGTACGCGGGAGGAGCAGTTCCGCTCCTGTCGGGCAAGCTGCTCTACGCCGGAGGGCTCACGAGCACTAGCTTCACCATGCCCGCAACGAGCGTGGCACAACTCTACGACCCCGCGACTGGCACATGGGCCCAGACAGGCTCCTTGCCTCTCGGGGTCGCCAACTTCCAGATGTCGGCGCTGCCCGACGGGACCGTCCTCGTTGCCGGGGGCGACACCGCCGTGCAGGGCAATGTCACCGCCTCGGCGGAGATTTACCAGCCCTCGAGTGGTGCCTGGACCACCATCTCTCCCATGCCAATTGGCGTGGCATCCGCGACCGGAGCGCGGCTAGCAAGCGGCGGTGTCCTCGTCGCAGGCGGGAAGATCTCGCCGGCTGGGCAGGTCACCAACACCTCGCAACTGTTCGACCCCGTGACTAGGAGCTGGTCGGTCCCGGACCTCATGCCCGTCGCCTCGTACGGCGCGACAGCGACGTTCCTCCCGCCTGGGAAGGTCCTCTTTGCCGGCGGCCTCACCAACACCGGCAGCCCGACTTCCATGGTCGCTGCGTTCGATACCTCGACTGGCCACTGGACCGCCCTTCCTGACATGCTCGTCGCCCGCGCGTTCGGGATGGCCACCCTCCTACCCAACGGCAACGTGCTCGTTGCGGGCGGGCAAACGACCTCCGGAGTGACAGGAGAGAGCGAGTTGTTCGCGCTTGGCATCGCACCTGCCATAACCAGCGGAACCATCGTCTCGGTGGTCTCCGGGCGCTACAACAGCTTCATGGTCACCGCCACCGGTTCACCCACCCCGGTGCTGAGCCAGTACGGTGCCCTGCCGCCGGGAATGACCTTCCAGGCCAACAATGACGGGACCGCCACCATCTCGGGCACCCCGCCAGCGGGGACCAGCGGCACTTACCAGGCGACGCTAACCGCCACCAATACCGCGGGGACGGCCACACAGACGCTCCAATTGGTGGTGAGCAGCGCCAGCGTGCCCGACACCGGGACTTTCGGTGCGGGCTTCTGGTATGCCATGTCCGACGGCCGGGTGCTGCCGAAAGGGTCGGCGCCGGTCATCTCGGCCAAGAAGGCCCAGCAGCCCTACAACATCGTGCAAATGGTCATGACCCCGAGTGGCCACGGTTACTATCTCGTAAGCTCGTTTGGGGGCGTCTTCAGTTACGGTGACGCGACATGGTACGGGTCGATCGCGGGCCGCCACCTTCACACCCCGACCGTGGCCCTTGCTGTCACGCCTTCGGGAAAGGGGTACTACCTGGTCACCAGGGCCGGCAACGTCTTTGCCTTCGGGGACGCACGCTTCCGCGGATCCACTGCCGCCAGGCTCGGCACCCCTCCGCTCGCCGGGATCGGGCTCACCCCCGACGCCCGCGGGTACTGGCTGGTCAGCACCCGAGGCAACATTTTCAGCTTCGGCAACGCCCGCTTCCATGGTTCCCCGGCCTGGAAGGTGACCTCGGTGACGGAATTTTCACCGACCTCGTCGGGCAACGGTTACTGGGTCGTGACCGCCACCGGTAAGCTCTTCCGTTACGGAGACGCCGCGTTCCACGGCTCCCTCGCCGGCGAGGCGCCTGCCCCGGTGATCGCCTTCGTGCCCACTCCCGACGGTGGTGGTTACTGGATCGCTACCACCAAGGGCCACGTCTTCAATTTCGGCAACGCGCGCTACTTTGCAGACCAAGGTGGCGTCCCACCTCTCGGGAGGGTCACCGGTTTCGCGGTCGCCTACTAGGCAGCGGCCGTGCAACCGTCTCCATCCTCGCTTCACTCCCGGTCGACGAAACCTCCACCCCCGCAAGCTCAACTTGACCACGAAAAGCGCGCTCGTTGGCAAGAGGGATCAAGCAGCGGGCCGAAGGCCCCGAGCAGCTCGAGGGGCCGGCCCTTTCCTCAGCACCTTCACCTCAGCACCTTCACCTGAAAATTAGGAGGCCACAATGACTCCCATCTCTTACCCAGCACACCTCGACGGGGAACTCGACCAGTCCGTCGGCCGGTGGCTCTGGCTTGTGAAGTGGTTGCTGCTCATCCCCCATTTCATCGTGCTGTTTTTCCTTTGGCTGGCCTTTTCCGTCCTCACCGTCGTTGCCGGTTTCGCAGTGCTCTTCACTGGGCGTTACCCGCGCTCCATATTCAACTTCAACGTCGGCGTCATCCGCTGGAGCTGGAGGGTGTCTTTCTACGGCATAAGCGCCTTCGGGACCGATCGCTACCCGCCCTTCAGCCTCGACCCTGACCCTAGCTACCCAGCGGACTTCAGCGTCGAGTACCCGGAGAAACTGTCGCGTGGCCTCGTGCTCATAAAGTGGTGGCTCCTTGCCATACCTCAGTACCTGATCGTCGCCATATTTGCCGGTGGGTGGACCTTCGGCACGACCGATTCTCCCTGGCGCTGGGGTGGCGGCGGTGGCCTCATAGCGTTGCTCGTGATCATCAGCGCCGTTACCCTGGCTGTGAAAGGCCGGTACCCACGCCAGCTGTTCGACCTCATCATGGGGCTGAACCGCTGGTGCTACCGGGTGCTTACCTACGCCGCGCTCATGCGTGACGAGTACCCGCCCTTCCGCTTGGACGCTGGGGGGAGCGACCCGGGTGGCCGGGCAGCCCAGTTCATTCCGTGGCCGCCCCAACCTGCACCCTGAGCGGGCCACCGGCGTCGTTCACGGTCCGGCTTACCACAGCACGCCTTGGTTCGGGTTGCCACAGCCCGGATGGTGGCATCCCTCTGGCCGGGCAAACCAGGATCGTCCCCGCGGGGCCAGGTCCACCAAGGCTTCGACGACAGGCTGAGCATGGTCCAGCGCCGGGCTCGCCAGCAAGACCGCGACCAACCGCTTGCTCAATCCTCCTCAATCCTCACATTGCCGGGGCACCTTGACAAAGCGCCTGCGAGACTGAGGACCTCGGGCGTCAGCTGGCACGGGTCGTTGGGGTACGAAAGGCAGGATTGCCTCACCCGCGGACGGTGCTTTTGCGCAAAGTCTGCAAGACCTGGCTTTTCTACAGCAAGTTCGGGTCGAGGATTGTCGAGGATTGGAGCCGTCCCCCTCGGTGGCCACTCGGTCAGCGGCGGACCGGCGCGTCCTCGGCCAGCTCTCACCACCCCGAGTACTGCTGCACCAACCCGAGGCCACCCAGGTCTGACACCGAGACCGCGGCGGTGCCGCCGTAGCCCTCGGCTAACAGTTGTGTCATCGACCTGAAGGGGAACAGCCGGCCGTGGTAGGTAACGCAGACGCCCACGTTCTGCACGCTGAGAACCACGCCGTCGGCCAGCGGGGCAACGGGTGGGCCTATAGTCCCGGTGAGGGGTTCGGCCGTATCGACCGCCCGCAGCGCCGCAAAGGCGGCGGCATCGGGCACAGAGAAAGCCCTTCCGCCGGCAAATACGTAGTAAGTGCCCCCAGAGCCCACAATGGCCCCGTCAGACCTGGTGGAAAGGGCATCTAGGTGGGCGGTAGCCGCGCTCCGAGACGACACCGCCAAGCCAGCGAGGCTGGGCACCCTGACTACCAGGGCCGTGTCGAAACCACGGCGCTGAAACTCTGCTGGGGACACGAAGCGATAAAGCCCGCCGTTGGTGCCCGCGACATAGATGCCGCGCTTGGCCCCGTAGCTCGTTACGAGCGTGCCCGGCCGGAGCGGCGCGTCGGTCGGAGGTTGCGCACCGGCCGGGGCGTCCACCGGGACGGCCTGGTGGGCCCCGCTAAATGCCTTCAGCTGAGCCGCGGGTACCGGGAAGGCTCGTCCCCCAGCGAAAACATAGTAGGAGCCAGAAAACCGCACTATCGCCCCGTTTGGGTAGCTGTCCTCCGCACCCGGGAACGCGGGAAGGGGAATCGTGGTGGTCGTGGCGGGCGTCACGGTGTCGATGCCATGCGGCAACAAGCGTGGGGTGACCGTAGAGGTGGTCGTGGTCGGTCCCCCCGTGGTCGGCGTTTCGACAATGGTGGGAGAAGAAGTCCCCGTGGTCTCGAACACGTCCACCTGCTCAACCAACTGAGACCCCGACTCGTAGATGAGCGGCTTTTTTGATCCCTCGACGAACAGGTTGACCTGTACGTCTGCCACGTCCTCGTACTGAGCCGGGCCGTTGTCGATGAGGGCTATCTTCACCTGCACCGCGGTGCCAGCGGCCAAACCAGTGTCACCGGGTACGCTCAGCACACCGCGCCCGTTCACCTGGGCTCGGACAGCCTCCAAGCTGACCGCTTCTGTGGCGGCCGGCTGCGCCTCCGAGGAATCGCAACCGTCCTCGTCATCTCCGCTGCAGCTGATACTGCCGACCGCAACCCGGTGGACTTGGAACGATGTCACAGTCATACCGCCCCGCTCCGGCACAGTCAGCGTCAGCGACCCCGAGCACCGCAAACCCTGGCTACCCGACCCGCACGTCGGGTTTGTCGCCGTGCTCTGCTCGCTGGAGGCAGTCAGGCCGACCCGCAGGTCACTAGCGCCGCTATGAGTGCCCGGGTTCTCCACTATCACCGTGGCTCCCGGTGT